>JAFGLL010000039.1 GCA_016928095.1 Thermoplasmatota archaeon | reverse complement strand
CCCTGAAAAGATATGGAGAGGCATAATAATTGATCCGATTTCTTAATGTTTATACATGGTTAAATGGAGTTATGCAACACAGCAGATCAAAAGTGCATCCCGATCTACATACGCTGCTATTTCCCTGATGTTCATATCTTCTTTACCTCCTTGCAAGATATTTATAAGACCTAACATATGGGCCCCATCTCGGTGGTGATGACCATTAGGATCAGACAGCCCATAGTGTCGGTCCTGGGGCACGTCGATCACGGCAAGACCACATTCCTGGACAGGATCCGGGGGACCGCTGTCGTCGATCGTGAGGCCGGCAGGATAACGCAGCACATCGGGGCCACGGAGGTCCCTACAGAAGCGATACTCCGGTTATGCGGCTGCCTGATGCAGGGAAAGAGCCTGACCATCCCGGGTCTACTCTTCATCGATACACCAGGGCACGAATCCTTCACCACCCTCCGCGCTCGCGGAGGTTCTTTGGCGGATCTTGCCATACTGATCGTGGATATAATGGAAGGCATCAAGCCCCAGACACTGGAATCCATCAATATCCTGAAGCAGTACAAGACCCCGTTCATTATCGGCTTGAACAAGCTGGACAGGATCAACGGATGGTCCGTCATGGAGGACGAGACGTTCGCTGTCAACCTGCAGAGGCAGGATGATCTGCTGAAGCAGGAGCTGGACAATCGCATTTACGATCTGATGGGCGAGCTATCGAAACACGGTTTCAACGCCGACATCTACACGAGGGTGAACGATTTCAGGAAGACCATCGCCATGGTCCCCATGTCAGCGGTGAAGGGGATGGGCATCCCCGATGCCTTGATGCTCCTGATCGGTCTCGCCCAGCGTTTCCTCGAAGAGGATCTGCACACCGAGGACGGACCCGGTGAGGGGACGATATTGGAGGTGAAGGAAGAAAAGGGTCTGGGGACCACCCTCGATTCCATCATATTCAGCGGCATGATCCAGAAGGACGACAGGATCGTTGTCGGGACCAGGGGGGAACCTGCCATCCTTCGCGTGAAGTCGCTCCTCAAACCCAAACCTCTCGATGAGATTAGGGACCCCAGGGAAAAGTTCTACAACATCCACGAGGCCCATGCTGCCGCAGGTGTGAAGATACTGGCCAAGAACGCCGAGGGAGTGATAGCCGGTGCGCCCATCCGCGTCGTTTCGGGTGATATGACCGAGGAAATGGCGATCAAGCAGGTAAGAGCTCTGACGGAGGTATCCTTTGAGACCACACCCGACGGCCTGTACATCAAAGCCGATGCCATCGGGTCACTTGAGGCGCTGAACCACCTTCTGACCGGTAAGGATGTGAAGATATGGAAGGCCGAGGTCGGTGATATCTCCGAGAGGGACATCAAGGATGTCGGTTCCTTCGAGGACCCCCTCCGCAGGATCATACTCGCCTTCAATGTGAGAACCCTGCCCGGCGTTGATGAACTGGCCGAGGAGAGCGATGTGAGGATCATCAGGAACAATGTGATATACAAGATCATCGAGGACCATGAGGAATGGTACAGGAAGAGGAAACAGGAGCTTGATGACGAGAGAAGGATGGAGTATGCCCATCCTGCAAAGTTCCTGGTGATGAGGGACCATACCTTCCGGGTATCCAAGCCGGCCGTGGTGGGGGTCAGGATACTGGCAGGCCGGATAAGGGCATCGCAGTCCGTTATGAGGGAGGACGGCAAGGTCCTTGGTAAGATCGTCTCCATGCAGTCGGAAAAAAGGACGCTGAAGGAGGCGAAGATGGGCGAGGAGATGGCCATGGCCATTTCCGGCCCCATGGTGGGGAGGCATTTCAACGAGGAGGAGGTGCTCTACATCGATATTCCGGAACATAAGGTGCCGGAGCTCCTTCGTGGTGAACTTTCCGTTGAGGAAAGGGAGGTGCTCGACCACATAATCCAGGTGAAGAGGAGGGAGAAACCGACCTGGGGGATGGGTTGACCGGATGATCCCCCCACAAGGGTTACCTTTTTGTGGTCAAATACCCATCAAGGTTCAGCTGCGAGGGTGACGCTCATGTCGGATTGCGAGAGATGCGGAAGGAAGGCAAGGCTCCAGCTGGTGGAGATAGAGGGGGCCCGCATGTACGTTTGTCCCGATTGTACCAGGTTCGGGAACCTGGTGAAGGTGGACCAACCATCTTCTCCCCCGACCACCATGGTCACAAGGCCAAGAACCGAAAGGACACCCAAACCGGATGCTCTCACCAAGAGGACCAGGGAACTTGCGGAGGACTATCCCAGAAGGATCCAGAGAGCCAGGGAGAAGAAAGGATGGTCCAGGGAGGATCTAGGTCGGAAGCTCAACGAGAGGGTATCCATCATCACCAAGCTGGAGAACGGAGAGATGCATCCCCCGGACAGCCTCATCAAGAAGCTCGAGCGCACGCTCGAGGTCAAATTGATGGAGGATGTTGAAGAGGTCCACGTAACGGCGGATGCCGGTTCAAGAGGCATGACGCTTGCTGATTTCATAGTGTACAAGGACAGGTAGGTGGCCCTTAGTTAAAGGAGACCGATGGTAAATGGCCGAAAAAAAGGTCAAGGATGGGACACGGGAGCTGATATCCGTTGTCGTTACTACCAAGAACGAGGCGGCCAATATCAGGGACCTCCTGGATTCCCTCATCACCCAGGAACCTCCGGTCGAGATCATCATCATAGATGCGGCCTCCACTGACGGGACCCAGGAGATAGTGAAGGAATACATGAAGGACCACCGGTCCGTATTTCTTCATCAGTATGCTGCACAGAGAGGAGAGTCAAGGAACATGGGCATCCAGATGGCAAAGGGGTCCATTGTCGCCTTCACGGACGGTGACTGCATTACCAACCCGTTCTGGGCAAGGGAGATCCGTAAAAGCCTTCAGGAGGACGACATCGTTGGTGGCCGAACGATGGCGATGGGGTATGAACCCTTCAGGACGCTGGGCCGGGTGGAGGTGTACTATAAGGGGTTCGACATCACCTTCCCCTCATGCAACCTTGCATACAGAAAACATATCCTGGATGAAATCGGAGGTTTCGATCCCAGGTTCGTCACGGCGGAGGACGTTGATTTGAACTACAGGGCCGTGGACCGAGGGTATCACCTCATCGGGAACGAGAGGATGGTGGTCTATCATAAGGAGCGCTCCACGATCATAGGTTTCTTCAAGCAAGCGTTCTGGAACGGTTTCGGAAGAAAACAGCTCACAAAGAAACATGGATCGTTGTGGAGCAGCTACGATCCCTCGGCGATGCTATACAGACAGATCGGGTTCTGGTGGCTGGCACGGACGATCGTTGCCTTCATGGGTTATTTCTCATACCTGATGGCCCACAGGAGATACAAGGTCCACAAGGCCTGATCTACGACGGCACCTTCAGGTATCTCTCCGCTTTCCTCAGGTCCTCAATGAAATCTGGCTGGAGCTTCCTGTTGTATATTACCGCGGCGGGATGGTATGTGGGTATCAGGAACTTGCATCCGGTGGAATGAAGCCTGAAGACCTTGCCCCTGACCTCCCCGACCTGCTTCTTTGGAAGGTAAAAGGTCGTGGAGAAGAAATCATAGGATACATTGCCCAGTGTGACCAGGACCACTGGAGAGATCGAATCCATCTGTGAAAGGACGTAAGGGGCGCAAGTTCCGATCTCCTTATCCGTCGGGTCCCTGTTCTCCGGAGGCCTGCATTTCACGATGTTCGTTATGAAGACGTTCTCCCGCTGGATACCAACACTTGTCATTGTATCGGTCAGCAGTTTTCCGGACTGGCCGATAAAAGGCCTCCCCGATGTATCCTCTGCCGATCCCGGAGCCTCACCCACGAGCATCATGGTCGCGTGCTGAGGACCTTCACCCGGGACCGCATTGGTCCTTCCCTTTGCAAGTTGGCATTTGTTGCAGGACCTGATCTTCTGGGCGATCTCCTCCAGGAGCGGGTCAAGTCTTTCATCGAACCTCAACGGGTTACCTCCCCGGACATGGTTAATAACATGCCTTTATTTTTGATTATGGGATATCGAGGTGAAGGGATCTCGTCGCTGGAAGGATTTATCCATCGAAAGGGACGGTTACGTCTCAGTTGCCGATATTGATACCGTAGACTATCTTCTTGATCACCGCTATCGCAGACAGAGGCGCCATGTAGCTTGTCCTGGGGTTCGATGTCGAGGGCTGGTTCTCCATCTGCAACTGCATCTCTCCGAAGCGCCCCCTCACATCTATCCTCTGTATGTTCCTCTGGACATTGGGATCTGCAATGACCTTTACCATCGTCCTGTCGAATCCTATGCCTGCAAGGGAAACCGTTGCCGCGACATTCACGTTCCTGGGGAACATCCTGACCGCCTCCCTCGCTTTACCCTCAAAGAGCACCACGGGTCCTGTCGGGTCCTTAAGCGATTCGGACAGGTGGTGGAGCTCGGGAGGTAGCGAAAGCCCTCTCGGAGGTTTTCTCACGGTCAGGGTCACGCATTCCAGATCGGCCATGGAACCGGAGACTATCCCGTCGATGCCGGAGATGGCCCCCGATGGGATGTAAACCTTGCAGGAGTTCTTCCTTGCCTTGTGCTTGATATCGCTCCACAGGTCATCATCCACGAGGGCTCCGACCGACATGATCATGACATCCTTCCCATGTTCGACGACCATCGGGACGATCTCCTCGACCGCTGTGTGGGAGGCGGCTTCGATGACCAGGTCCGATGCCTTGATCAAGAGCTCGACCTCGGTTGACATGAAGACGACCGATTTGGAGAGTTTGGAGCTCAACCTGACAGCGGCCTCGTAGTCCAGGTCGATCAGGTTGATCGCCTCGATCTCCTCCATCTGTTCAACAGCACCTCCGATCGTCGTGCCGATGAACCCGCAGCCCACGATCCCTATCTTCAGATGACCACCTTCTCGATACTAGTGATACGGTCAAATCCATATAATATAAACATATAGCGCTATTCCACATTCATATCAAGATGACGGCCAAGGCATGATATAGGTGATGCGGAATGGGACTCCTGTCGAAGAAGAAGGCCAGAAAGCTCCTTGATGAAGGGATAGAGTTCCACCGTAAGGGTGACCTAAAGAGCGCGGAGATGAGATACTGCTCATCATTGAGCTTCGATCCCAACAATGCCGCGACGCATGTGAACTACGGAGATCTCCTCAAGCAGACGATGAGGCCCAAGGCGGCCGAAGTGGAGTTCAGGAAGGCGATGATAATGGACCCGGAGCTTTCCGAACCACACGCATCGCTTGGTGCCCTTTACCATTCGCAGAACCGCTACGAGGAAGCGGAAAAAGAATATCGGAATGCCATTGACAGGAACCCGGGCAACCTCAATGTAAAGCTCAATCTGGCACAGCTCTACATGGATACGGTCAGGTTCACCGAGATGAAGAAGATATACGAAGGGATATTGCCCTATATAACGGACCCGCGGTTGAAACAGATGATAACGGACCGATTAAGGTGAACCGACGAACCTTGCGAAGACAAGGAAACCCGTATGCGACATGATCTCCGTGACAGGTCTTGTCGCTCCTTCCTTTACGCTGTAAGGTCTCCTGATTATCTCCAATGGCTCGACCTCCGCAAAACCGGCCTTCCTCAGTGCCAGCACCACCCTCTCCAGCTGATTGGTAGTAGGTATGTATGCACAGAAACGCCCCCCGGTCCTCAGGGTCCTGGCAACGGTCCCGACCGCACGCTCCGGCTCCGGGACATCCAGGACGACCGCATCCATATCGTACTCGTCAAGATCCCCGGTGACATCTCCTATCTTCCCCCTCCACAGAGCTGATAGGCCTGCTCTTTCAACGTTAGATGCGGTTATCTTCAGATGGTCCTCCCTGACGTCGTAGCTATGCACCATGCCGTCCGGGTTCACGGCATTGAGGAGGAAGAGAGTGAGGCCTCCACATCCCGCTCCACCCTCCAGTACCTTTGACCTGTTGGAAAGTGCGAGTCCCCAGACGATCTCCGACGCATCCTTGGGAACAATTATCTGCGGGCCTCTCTCCAGGTTCTCGATATGGTCCCGGATATCGGGTCTCAAAAGAAGGAACTCCAGGTTGCCGATGGTGACCCGGTCACCCGGGGACATACCTATCATCCGGGATGTCTGGACCCCACCCCGGAGCCCCTTCATTCGGGCCATGGACCCGTCGAGCTTCACGATCAACGACCTTCCCTCGGTCAGAAGGAGCGCATGATCACCTTCACAGAACACATCGTCCATGACGGGGCATCGTTCATTCCTGTCATATCTTTTGGGGTATCCCGAGGAAAACCCTATTTCCCCATCTTATATCACGGATAGGACTGTTCAGCATACTTTTTCAGACCGGGAATGGGAAAGGGACGCTATACACCACCTCGCGCGGGTCCGGACGAGGGAATCTGGACCCGCGACTTCCTCATGTTCACAACACGAGGGTTGCATGTTCCATCGACAATCAATTTATATCAAACCGGTAATTGAGACGGGATGCCACCCCTTAAAAGACCGTCCTTACCCGTCATGACCACCATGGTGATCCTTTTCCTGGCATCGGTCCTCATGGTCATATCAGCTTTCCCGGATTGGGCGTCTTTCGACAGAGGTCGGCGGATCGGCCCTGTGGATTACCGCCTTTCGGCGGATTTCGATGCCGTGGGTTTCGACTATACCATGGAGACAGGGAGTGGGGACGGAAGTGACCCGTTCGGGGGGATCGGGGGCGGTCTCGGCAGCAACTTCTCCATCTCGGACAGCAAGTCATATCCGGAGGTCAGGGGCGAGTTCCTGGATAACATCGGAATATTGTACAATTCCTACAGGACCAAGACCTATCAATATGAACTGAAGATGAGGTCGCCACCCCAGGACAGCGACATCACCTGGAACGGTATAGGTAACCCCTCCGCGATCCTGAACATAACCCTGCTATCCGACCTTGTACCATGGTGGCCAGAGACCGGAAGGAGGACCCTTTCGGTAGATATCGAGCTCGTGAAGATCGATCTCTGGGATGATGTTGACGAGTCGGAAAGGGAGACCTTTCTGGTCCAGGTCAACAAGGTCCAGATCTGGGCCAAGACAGGATACGACAAGGGCACAGGAGAGTACACCGGTGAAGATACCCTGATGGGAGAGAGGTCGGGTCCCATCACGTTCGACAGGACCGGGGACTCCAGGTCCCTTGATCTCTCCATCCGATATCCGACGGGGACCGACGCTGCCGGTTTCTATGTGAAGACAGAAGGTAACATGACCGATTACTGGGGAAGAGCTGAACTATCACCTCTTTCGGGAAAGGCCAACCCGATCAACGTATATCCCCTGACGATGGGTAAGCTCGTCTCAGGGGTGGGTATTCCTCTTGCCCTGCCACTAATGATGATCTCCCTGATACTCTGTCTGGCGGCTTTGATAACAGCGTTCCTGAAAGGCAGGTTCTATCTATCTCTGTTGATCCCCGCGACTATCCTATCACTCCTGGCTCCCATCTGGTTCATGGTGGGCATGAACGCCGCAGTTGACCTGCTTTCCGAAAGGCTTCTGGGAGCGACGGAAGGTCTCTCATATCAACCAGGTATGTTCATTTCCTTTGCAGGCGCGGCCATGATGCTTTTTTCACTCGGCATATCGATCTACCATGCGGTCCATGAGCGGACCAAGGCCGGCAGGGAGGAAGAGAACGTCTCGACACGGCAGACCGAACCTGTGTTCAGGAAGATCGAGAACGATGCCGAGGAGGAGACTGGAACCGAGGCATCAAGGTTCAGGAGGTTATCTCCGCCTCAATGATGATGCTCCGAAACGACATTCTTATGCTATTTTGGATCGTCAAGCAGGTATCTTTCAAGATATTTTCGGAAAATACGTTTGAAGATCATCGGGAAGATCACACATGAGATTATCCCGTACAATATCAGGACCGAAGCCACATCGGGATCGAGTATACCGGCCTTTTGACCCATGTTGACCCCAGCAATGACCACCGAGAGGTTCGTCCCGAGGAGCATGGCCCCCGCGAGATCGCTCCATCTATGCTTGAAGAACCTGGAGACCAGAAGGGGAACCACCTTGGAGATAGCGCCCGTGAGAATGAAGAGCAGAAGGAGTCCCAGGGCATAAGGGTCGAACAGGGAAAGGAAGGAGAGCTCGAAACCCTGGTATATGAAGAAGATCGGGATCAGGAATCCGAAACCAAGGGGCATGAACTTGTCCATCAGCGCGCCCCTTTCCTTGAAAATGGCTGAGAACAGCATGCCGGCGAAGAACGCCCCGAGTATCGCCTCCATACCGATGAAGAACGCAAGGCCGTAGAAGATGAGCACGATCGCCAGCATCGACCTTACACCGAGTTCGGACTGATCATTGGGATTCAATATCCTGGAAATGGTCTTGGGTCTGTGCCAGATCAGTATATCCATGAACCAGAAGATCGCCATGAAGGCTATGGGAATAACAAGTATCTCTATCAACGCAACCCAACCGCTCAATGTTGCGGTGGTCACGGAGATGAGTACGATGGCTATGATATCGGCCAGGTTGGCTATCAGCAGGATCTTGAAACCGAACCCCGTCCTGACCAGCTGCAATTCCTTCAATATCGGCAGAAGGACCGCCACCGAAACACCCCCGAGCAATATGCCTATGATGATCGGGAGGCCGAATATGGTGATGGCAGCAACGGCTATCAGGAAGTTTGCCAGAAGGATGAACAGGACCGACCACTTTTCCCTCCTTGAAAAGTTCTTCAGCTCTTCCAGGTCGTTCTCCATTCCGACCATGAACATCAGCATGATGAAACCAAGGGTGGAGAGTACCTCAAGCACATCACTCGTGAGGTTGACCTGAAGTCCGAAATTATCGAGGAGATGCAGGATCGTTCCCACAATGACACCGAAGAGGATCTCCCCTACCACAAGCGGGAGCTTCAACGCCTTTGCAAAGAACGGGGCCTCGAAAGCGAGTATTGCGACGAGGGTGAGCACAAGGAATGGATCAAGGTCGCTCATAGGGTCACCTACGGTACCAACATGATGGAGCCGGTCCATATGTGGACCAGCCTCCTGAGCTGGGATGTCTGGATGTCCTTCAGGTCCTTTTTGATTATTATCAGGTCGTAATGGTTCTCCTTGACCTCCTTGATGAACTCGACGGTCGGGTTCCCGATAACCTTCCTTTCCTCTACCTTGATATTGTAGACCTGTGCGAACCTCTTGAGATACTGGGCTCGTTTGGAGTTCCGCGGCCTGTAGACTGCTGTGATGCTCGAGCCAATGGCCCTGCAGATCTGTATGGCAATGGATATCTCCTGAACACAGTTGGAATGCAGATACAGCAGTATCTTCCGGTATTTCCTGATAGACCTCGAAACCAGTACCGGCATGGGTGAGTTCACGATCATCCTGTCCAGGGGACGTGTGAAGAACGGCATGAAAAGGATCGGCGGTGCGGGTCCCGGGACTATGAACACGTCCAGGTGAGGGGACCCCTCATCCATGTGGTCCCGGATCGCTTTCTGCAGGTATCTATCCTTATGCCCGAGGCCAGGAAGGTCCACGCATTCCGTTTCTTCCTGGGACGGTCCTTCCGCAGGGCAGGGTTCCAACACGCGGATGGGGAGCCTTGTGGATATCAGACCCTTTGCAGAGGTAACGAGTCCCTTGTCATCTTTCAAGGGGATGAACACGATCTCGGACCCGAGATGTTTCGAGAGCTGCTCGACCTCCTTTATCGGAACGAGGTCCCTATCATTTGACAGCGGAAAGAGAAGGTGGCCCGATGATTCGACCTTTCCGGTCTTCGAGAAGGCCTTCCAGACCTGACTGGCCTTTTTTCCGACAGTATCGATCGCTATCAGGTCCCCAAGCCTGATCTCCGTTGACGGGGTTGGTGGGATCAGCTCGTCGTCCCTCAGGATGGAGCCGATGACCGAGCCCTGGGGAAGGCCCAGGTCCTTTATGGTGCTTCCAATGGCGGGAGAGCCATCCTTCACGAAGATCTGTAGTGCATGGCTGGCGTCCGGGAAGAGCATGGTCCTTATGATGCCTTCCTCATAACCGATGGGGTGCTGGAAAACCTCGGCCCCCATGCCTATGAACCTGTACATATTATGGCTCTTGTTCACCCTCGCTATGATCCTGGGGATCCCCAATCCCTTAAGGATGGAGACGGCTTCGAGGTTCTCGGCATCCTTGTTCATCAGGACCACGGCGACATCAAAACCTGATCCGGAGCCCTCGATCGTGTCAACGGAGTTCCCGTCCCCGTGAACGACCTTGAAGTCCACCCTCCTGTCCTTCAGCATATTGCGGAGTTCCCATACCCTGGAGGGATCCGCCTCTATCAATACAAAAGGTTCGTCGAGGTCAAGGGCAAGTTTTCCCCCGACCGTTCCTCCGCCAAGTATGAGGACCTTCATCATCAGAGCTCCCGGGCTGCATCAGGTCGAAGGGCTACAAGCATAATTATGGTTTTTATCCCCGATGGGTCTAGGCATGCGCTATCTCGTTGTACAGGACATTGGTGATCATACCGTCCACATCCGAAGCATCCATTCTTCCGTAATGCATGAACCAGTGTACCTGGCCGTCCATTTCGAAAAGGAAGACAGTGTCCGGGACACCGTTATAATACGGGTCACCGTTGAAATGGTATATCCAGAAAAGGTCATTTGGGACCACTTTCACATCATCATCGAACAGCATCAGATCGACCTCGTCGAACTCGCTGGCATCCAGGGAATATACCAGTACACCCTGATACCTGTCCCCCTCTCTCCCGCCTTCCTCCTCCCCCGAGACCAGACCTGCTCTCCTCATCTCGTCCCATTGTTGAGCGCATGGGACGCAACCCGGGGTCCAGTAGAAGAGTATTATCAGCTCGACATCATCCCTTGCCAGGGCTTCCTCCATCCATTCCGGATGATCCACTATCTCCCCCTCTCTCGTGTGACCCTCCGGATAGTAGGTCCAGAAACCGTTGAACCCTGGAACCACCGGGTCAAGACCCAGGCAGCCGAGACATTTAACGCTTGCCAGTTTCTCGACATTGTCATAACCCCCGCCCCGGGACCCGAATGCAACGATGCCGATCCCAACGGAGAGGACCATGAGGGAGACCCCGATAGCAAGGAGCGGCGGCATATGTTCTCCGCCATATCCCGGGAACGGGTCCCGACCCTCTGTTCCGCTCATTTTCCGAACACCCCCCTGAGGGACCTGTTGAAAGGAACGAACCTCTGCGCCCTGGTCGGACACGAGGTGACACATCTGCCGCATCTTATGCATTCGGGGTCCCTCTTGTCCTCCTTCGGGTTCAACCCCATGGGGCAGTTCCTGATGCAGAGCTGACAGTGTATGCACTCCTCCGCGGTATACTCGATGTCCGAGATGGAGACCTTGTTCAAGGGAGCATACATGGCGCCTACGGGGCAGAGATATCTGCACCAGCCTCTGTCTACGAAGGATATCAGGGTGATGACACCCACGACGAAGATGGCCTTCATCCAGAAGAACTGGTTCCCGGACCATCCGGAGGGGTCCAGGAGCAGCTCGGGAAGCGTGGCGGTTATACCTCCTATCGGGTCGTAATCCGTGAAGAACAGCGTGTCGAAGAGCCAGGAGGTGGGCGCAATGGCAAGCAGTATGCCGTACTTGGTCCATCTTATCCTCCTATCGGTCCTGCTTCCCGCGCTCATCCTCGGGACCCTCTCCCTCAGGAAGAACCGGGCCACCCCCAGTGATCCGATCGTTCCGAACATCAGTCCAAGAAGCCCCATGAGCTCGATGCTTGCGAGAGGCGTGAACCCCCATCCGGCCCGATCGGCGGCAAGGGTCAGGACCCACATCAGGACCCCGGCAACGACCAGTATTATCGGGGGCAGGAGGCTCTCCTTCCTTTTCAGGAGCATGACCCCTGATAGAGCGGACAGGAATGCGCCAAGGGCTCCGATATATCCCGCCCACATGTAGGTCAGGATATCCATCTCCGCCTCCCTCATGACGTAGGGAAAGACGATCCCGAAAACGAGCATGGCCAACGATGCCCCGGCCAGGACCAGTATCCATTTGATGCTCTTGAGGACCCTGTCAAAGAATGAGAAGATGTCCTGGAGGGTCCCCATGGGACATGCCCATCCGCAGAAGGACCTTCCGACAAGGACGCCGATCACCAGGAACAATCCTAACAGGTAAAGGAGCATGTAAAGACCTTCATTTGCGCCTTTGACGATATTGATGGTCCCGTGCTCGATGACCCATATCGGACATCCAGCGCACGCGGCAGGGCTCGCCGGGCAGAAGAAATAAGGATAGATGAGCCCGGTCATCGACACACCGAATATCCCAAGTACGGCAATGAGGAAGAAGAAGATCCTGCTGGATGTCCTGAGGACATTGAGGGTGACCCTGCTCCGTCCCGATGTCATGTTCTCGACACCTCAAGAATATGATATGTCATTTACCTTTCGGATGCCCAATGATCCTTCCCCCCCAAAGTATAAATCGGAAACTGGATTAACCCCAAACGGTGCTCTGATGAAGGTTAGCGTGATCATTCCCACCCTCAACGAAGAGGAGTCCATCGGAGAGACATTGGACCAGATACCGGGTTCCTCCGAAACGGAGGTGATGATCATCGATGGTCTATCCACCGACCGTACCAGGGAGATAGCTTCATCGAAGGGCGCCCGTATCATCGAGGAGAAGAGAAGAGGATACGGAAGGGCCTACAAGACCGGGTTCAGAGAGGCAAAGGGGGATGTTATAGTCACCCTGGATGGGGATACCACATATCCCGCTGAGCTGATCCCTAAGCTCGTGGCCCAGATGGAAAGTGAAGGAATGGACCTCATTTCCTGCGACAGGATCAGGAAAGCCGAAAAAGGGGCCTTCACCACCACCCACGCATTAGGTAATTGGGTCCTCAAGGTGACCATGAACCTCCTGTTCGGAACGAGGCTGAACGATTCCCAGACCGGGATGTGGGTCTTTCGAAAGAGAATATTGAAGGACCTGAAAATAACCTCCGACGGCATGCCGATGTCCGAGGAGATCAAGATAGAGGCCTTCAGGAACCCAAAGATCAAGGCAAAGGAGGTATCTGTCCCGTACAAGGTAAGAAAGGGCCAGAAGTCGTTGAACACATGGAAGGATGGGTTCAAGAACGAAATCTTCCTTTTCAAGAAGAGGTTCACCCCCCGATCACTTGGACCAGGTGAGGACTTCTCCGATATCGTATCATGAACCGGTCCCTGTCATCCTTGAAAAGTGAACCGGAAGAACGGATGCTCCAGGTGTACGAGAAAAGGCTATCCCATCCCGCGGTAGCGATCGGGCCGTCGTTAAAATGGTTCACCTTTAATAATCATAGAGACCTTATGCAAATGATCTCGGGGGAAGAACATGCACTCCATAAGGATATCAGGAACGATTGTTGTCATCATCGCTATGGTCATTATGACCGCTTCATTGTCCCTTGCCGGACATACCCGGGTCGAGCCAATGATAGATAGGGCCCCATATCTGCCCCATGCCCCCATCCATATATACAACAATTTCAGCCAGAAGGCTTCCGAAGAAGGTTGGCCCGGGGCAGGGACCGAGAACGACCCTTACAGGATAGAGGACCTGGACATAGATGCGACCGGTAGCAGCTTCGGGATATTCATAGGTGGAACAGAGGAGCACTTCGTCATACTTGACTGCCACGTACACAATGCCGATACGGAGACAAGTCCGCAGTACAAGGGCAACGGGATATACCTGGTGGGGGTATCGAACGGGATCATTCGTGACAATATGATCTACGATAATGAATACCAGAACATCATGCTGAACACATGCCTGAATGTCACCATCTACAGGAACGCCATCTCAGATTCGAACATGTCCTCGGGTGTCCAAGCCTTCAGGTGCTCCGATATCCGGATCGAAGAGAACCTGATGGTCTCCAATCATGGATCTGGACTCGAACTATCGTTCGGCAGCCGCGTGATCGCAGAAGGGAACACGATCATGATCAACAAGGGAAACGGGATACTGGTGACCAACATGGAGGAATGCTCCTTCAAGCACAATGTTGTCCAGAACAATACCAATGACGCCTTGGCTGTCTTGGGATACTGCCCGGACAACATCTTCATGGGGAACCAGATGATCGCCGGGGGTATCGGGTTCTACGATGAACAAGGTTCCATCATGGAACAGACCATCACGAAGAACAACACGGTCAACGGGGACCCTATCTATTATTACAGTAGCTCAAGTACGCATGGAAATAGGGTACCCGCCAATGCGGGGGAGGTCATTCTTGCAGGTGTCACGGGGATCTCATTGTCATCCATCGAGTTCGAAGGAGGAACGGTCGCGGTCATAGCCGGTTACTGTGACGGGCTGTCCATAACCAACTGCACCGTGAACGCCCACGATAACGGGATGGTACTCTTCGGGACGTCCAATTCCACCATCCTATGGAACGGGTTCAACGGTATCCAGGAAACGGCCATCAGTATGGAAGGAGGTCGCGGGAATGTCATAACGGGTAACGATATTGCCGGGGACAGGGGAATATACCTGTTCGGGTCCTCCATGGACAATACCATTTCATGGAACCGGATGGTAGGTTGCTGGGATGGTATCAGCCTTGTTACTACCATGTCCGATATCTCAAAGGGTATGAACAATACAGTGGCCTGCAATGAGATAATAGATTTCGAGAACAGGGGTATATATGCACAGATGGAGGAAATGTCCAGGATAACCAACAACACCATATCCACAGGATCGACCGGTATCGAGCTGTTCAATACGAAGAACATTACTGTCTCGGGCAATCTGATAGAGGGATCGCAATTGGCCATCAGCGTCAACGGAAGGTACTGGGGCGGATCCTGGCACAACACCGTGACGGATAATCGGATCGAGGATACGAATGGAACAGGGATCGAACTTAACCGGTCAATGGGGGGTCATTATTCCCGGAACCTCATCTACAACTCGACGGGGTTCGGGATATGGGTCGGCGAGTCCCACTCAAACGTCCTCGCAGGGAACGATATGTTGAAGAACCGCGGTTCCGATGATGTCTATTCCCCGTCCCGGATACAGGCCAGGGACGGATCGGTGAACAACCGATGGGATATCGATGGGAAGGGAAATTACTGGAGCGATCATCTGACCCCGGACGATGACCTTGACGGTATAGTGGACGACCCTTACCTAATATTCGGAGGAGAGAGCTTCGATTCATACCCGCTTTGTGTACCACCCGTTGTCTTCCTTTCCGGGCCCATCAACCTCATGGCCGTTCCGGGTAACGGTATGGTGACACTGACCTGGTCTCCACCGGAATTCAACATGGATACAGAGGTGGAAGGATATATCGTCTTCAAGAGGGAAGGGGACAGGCCTTTGGTCGAGACCTTCCTGGTGGAGGATAAGGACACAATTCTGCTGGACCTTGATGTGGAGAACAATGTGGAATATCATTACCGGGTCGCGGGTCTCAACAGGTACGGTACAGGTTTAAGCTCAGCGGAGGTGTCCGTCACCCCTGACGGAACCCCGCCCGTTGTGGAGATCACCTCTCCCGTGAACGGGTACATCACGAACAGTACCGAATTGATGTTCTCATGGAACGGGACCGATGACGTTTCCCTGGACCACTTCGAGTACCAATTGGACGACCGGGACCCGGTGAACGCAGGCAATGCCGATAACGTCTCGATCGGACCTATCGACGAGGGCTACCATGTCTTCCATCTTGTGGGTGTGGATATTGCGGGGAACCGGAACGGGACCAGCATCACCTTCATAATAGACCTCACCCCTCCGCAGGTGGAGATAACCAATGATCCGGAGGACCTGATCACAAGGGGAACGACGTTCATGCTCATGTGGATGGGTGTCGATGATAACGATATCGCCCGATATGACGTCAGGATGGACGAAGGTGAATGGGTGGATGTCGACACCTCCCTTGGCTTTTTGTTCGAAGGTTTGTCAGAAGGCCCCCATGAGGTCATGGTGATGGCCACCGACCTGGCAGGCAATCATGATACGGCAATGGAGAAAATCTTCGTTGATCTGACACCTCCGGATGTGCATATATTATGGCCTGTGGACGATCTGCAGACACTGGACAGGGACATCAACGTCAGATGGTTCACGGTCGAGACCGCACCGGGAACGCCCACCCACTGGATCAGCGTCGACGGATCCGATTGGGTCCTGGTCGGACCCGGTTCGTTCTTCAATATCACGGGACTCGAGGTCGGCAACCATACGGTGGCTGTCAGGGCAGTGGATGAGGCCGGCAACATCGGAGAGGTATCCGTCGCCTTCCATATCTATTCCGAGGAGATCCCTCCGGAGAAGGTCAGGATATCGGGCAAGGTGGTTGACAAGGAAGATAATGGCATATCCGGGGTCAAGGTCGGATCGGACGATGGTGCCACGACGGAGACGGATTCCAACGGTAACTTCATCATAATGGTGGATAAAGGTCCCAGGATGCTCACCTTCAGCAAGGATGGGTACGAGGATCTTACATGGTCCGTCGAGGCGAACGATAACATCACCATTCCATCCGGTGGGCTTGTCATGGAGGAAGAGGAGGAGGACGACCCGTTCAATGGTCTCAAGGTAGGATGCTACCTCTGCTGCGGGGTCCCCATGGTGTTGCTTCTCGTTCTGATGATCATAGGGCTCATTGCCAGATCGAACAGGCGTAAGGATAGAACAGGCCACACCGAGGAATGAGCATGCGTCCGGGATATGATTAAATAGTAGCAGCAGTTTCGACCCATCTCCACGCTTACAGGGGGATTGTTCCCTCCGCGTGTCGTAAGACCGGGAAATGTACCCCCTTTGGGGTGAATCCCAAGGAAGTGAACGTGATGACCAAGAGCGTATACAAATATATCAGCGAGGCATGGAAGAGACCCTATCACGGAGAGGTAAAGGAGATCAACAGGGAGCGCCTCGTCCAATGGAGACACGAGCCCACCTTCGTCCGTATGGAAAGGCCGCTGAGGCTTGACAGGGCCAGAGCCCTGGGATATCGTGCCAAACAGGGTTATGTGATCGTAAGGGCAAAGGTCCGTATGGGGTCACTGAGGAAGAGGGCCATACGGAAGGGTCGCCGTGCCAAGAGGAAAGGTATCATCCGGATGAGGGTCCAGAAGAACCTTCAGAGGATCGCCGAGGAGAGGACCGCCAAGAGGCACTCCAACATGGAGGTCCTGAACTCCTATCTGGTCGGTGAGGATGGAAAGCACAAGTTCTACGAGGTCATACTCGTCGACCCACATCATCCATCCATCGTGAACGATCCGAAGATCAACTGGATCCATGAAAGGCAGCATACAGGGAGGGTCCATAGAGGCCTGACCTCTGCCGGAAAGAGGAGTCGCGGTCTCATGAGCAAGGGGATGGGAGCTGAAAAGGTTCGTCCCTCGGTCTCCGCACATAAACACGCCAAGAGGCCGGGGAAGAGGATACGTTTCAGTTGAGCATAGACCTTACACTTCTATATACCTGGCAGCTTCAGACAAGCTTTTCGGGGCAGCCCTGGCTCCGTGAGCAGTTCCTGCATTTACCGGCCCTTTCGTGGTTGCGATGGACCTCTTCGGTCCTTTCTGCCTCCCTTATCTCGGAGACCTTGGACAGCACGAGCGCCTTTGTCATGAGGTCCCATTCCACCTTGAACCGTTTTCCCTCGCTGTCACCGGGTGAGTAATCGATATACCCGTAAGGGGTCGTCTGGTCGAAGTTCACGTCGGTCAGTATCATATAAGCGGAAAGCTGCATGACATGGCTGAAATGAGATCTGGGCGGGATACGCCCGGTCTTGACCTCGACCGGTATCTTGTATCCTTCTTCATCAAGGAGCAGGTCCGGGGTACCGACGAGGAAATGTCTGATCGAGGTCAGCGGTCTATTCTCCTTCCTCAGCTTTGGATCGTCATATGAGACTATCCTGGCCTCGGTCGGAAGGGAGAGTTCCTCAAGACCGTTCTCGGCGGTCCTTCTCTGATATATCCCCCTCCAGAAGAAGAAGACAGCCCCTATCAGCCAAGCAGCTGCCATAACCACCGATGCAAGGTAGTATTCTTGGAGATTGTCCCCTTTGGCAAGGAACGTCGATGCCGTGAAGACCGATGCCAAAAGTGCAAGCACCGTGATGGTGAGCTCTTCTTTGCTCGTGGACCTTTTCTTCCTGAAACCTCTCCGGAACTGGTTGACAAGATCGTATCCTATCGCCCCGATGAACCATAGCAATGAGATGAAAAGGAAGGCCCAGCCCAGATCCCCCCTGCTGTCGATCTCATCGGATATGAAGATGAACAGGACGGACAATGATATCAGCAGCATGAGGACCATAGGCCCTCCTATCTTTGAACCTGATCGGTCCGGGTCGGACCTGCGTGACATGAAGTAATTGGTGAACGATATCAGAAGTATCAGGTAGAGGAGCAACAACGATCCGGCCAGCACTGCCGATATGATGTGATGCTCCATACCAAATGGTCTGAGAAGTATCACACCATTGACCATCAGAAGAATTCCATAGAGATAGAATAGAAGAGGTGTGTTCGACCTCTTCAATCTGTTCGATCCCATGCTCCCGAACACCCCTTTCAGGGAATCGAATGGCCCCTTTCCATCTTCTTGCCTTCGGGAAAAATAATAGACCACCGACACCCCGATCAGGAGGATGGAGAAGAAAATGACCCCGATCCTCCATATGTCTATGTACAGCGAACCCACCCAGGTGACGACCACCAGGGAGATCCCCATCAGGAGCAGGACAACGGAGAATATCAAAAAGGTCCATGTTATAATGGTGTCCTCCCTTGCCTTGTTCTGGGCTATCTTGACCGATCCGACCTTCATTCCGATCTGCTCATGTTTGGCGGATCCCCGGTCAAGGACCTCGGTATCCTCCTTTGCTCCCATCCTTTCAAGCTTCCAGGACAGCGGGCAATAGCACCACCTCTCCACCTCTGATGCGGATATGAGTCGGTCCGGAGCATCGCTAGGCATCGATCGAAATTACGATATGGATATTATTTAATCCTTTTTGGGACAATATACCCGCGATGGGAGATCCCAAGGCCTTACTGGACATGAACATTCCGTCGTTTCCGGGTTTCCCTGTCACTTGATGGGGCTACAGTTTGCCCCATTACCCATAATAAATATATGGTAATGTTCTCCTTGGACCCATGAGGCCTAAGGCATGCCCAGACATCCGATCACGAATCCGGCCTTCGTAATTGCCACCCTTATTCTGGGTATCCTCATCACCCCGACAATGTCGGCGTTCATCCCGGAATGTCCGGCCACATATTCAAGGTTCGATGGAGCGATCGACCCCTTCCTTCAGAAGATGATGAAGGAGCAAGATGGAGAGGAGACATTCAGATCTCTGGTGCAATTCAGAAGCTGGCCTATCGAGGTTGATATAGTATATGCCCAAAGCATAGGATTGAAGCATATCGCGACAATGAAGGCTCTCCCTGCGGTGCTTCTCGAGGGGACCAGCGAAGGGTTCGAAAGGCTCTCCGGTTACCCCCGGACCTATTGGATGGAATATGACGGGGAGCTGGAACTTCTGATGGAAGAGTCCCTTTCCACCATAAACGCCACGATCGCCTGGAACAGCTTCATCCGGTCCACAAGGGACAGGTACCCCGAAATAACAGGGGAAGGTGTGACAGTCGCGGTGGTGGATACCGGCATAGATGCGGGTCATCCGGACCTTGACTATGGCGAGAAGACCATCATCAACCTGAAACAGGATAAACCAGGGAGACCGTTCTACGAGATCGAGAACTCCGACACCAGCTACGGTCACGGGACCCACTGCGCAGGGACCATTGCGGGTAACGGGGATGCATCTGCAGGGGCCAGAGCAGGGGTCGCACCCGGTTCCAAATTGATAGGTCTTTGCGTTGGTGACGTCGGGATAACCCTCACCAACACCTACGAGGGACTGGAGTGGGTATATCTTAATTCGAAAAAACCTAATCAAATGAACATAAAGGTGGTCTCCAATTCGTGGGGAGGGGGAGCAGCCGAATACGACCCTCAGGATGCCACCTCTCAGATCTGCCAGAAGCTCACCTACGAGAATAACGTCGTTGTCGTTTTTGCCATGGGCAATGCTGGCAGCGGATACCATGAGGGCCAGGAACTGACCGCATCCCCAACGGGCCTGATCCCGTCGAACATCGGGGTGGCGGCCTTCCAGAGGGACGGTTCGGGGATTGCATATTTCTCATCCAGAGGGATGAAGGGCCTCAATCAGACCTATCCCGATGTGGGTGCCCCTGGTGTAAAGATATGGTCCGCCCATGCGAGATTGACGGAGATCTCCGCAATGTCCAAGATCGCGGGCAATCCGAACCCCTATTATCTGGCTATCTCTGGAACCTCGATGGCGACCCCTCATGTATCAGGTCTCGCTGCCTTGATCTTCCAAGCCGCCCCTTCCCTAACCATTTCCGATAGATGGGAGGACTATTCCGGTCCCGACAAGGAATGGTGGTACGGGAACGAATACAACCGCATACATGAGGTCGAATGGATAATGGAGCAGTCGGCGACATACCTGGAACCCGACGGCATCCCGCTATCGAACGAACAGGAGGATAACGGTGTACCCGAGGCATCCGATCGCGGAGAGACCGAGATCGGATGGGACGGCCGGAGGATCGATTGGGCCCAGGGTTACGGCCTGGTCAACGCCGAGAAGGCGGTCGGAATAGCACTGACCCTCCAGGAGTTGAGGACAAGGTATCCCCATGATAAATGGACCGTCAAGGATGCTATCGGGATATACAATGGTCGGGAAGTGTTCGGACAGGGTGCAAGGGAGCTATCCACCGATATCCTTGAAACGGAGTGGAGCGCGGAGTTCGCCAGATATGCGCAGGACGGTGACAGCCCTATACTGGTCCAGAACCAGTCCAGGCTCGTCTGGGTCCCCGAGAGTGCCCAGGAGATCACCATCAACCTCAACTTCAACCCCATAGACGTGGTGGATAGGACCATGGGGGAACTCACCTTCATCGTCGATCACGGCTTTGACGGGGAGGTGGATTACCAGGAGCCTTTCCTGAGGACGATGACGTTGGGGAGCAAGACCCATACCTTCACCGAACTGGAAGGTAAGACGAACATGTACTGGGCGATAGGGGTGTACGGGCGGGGTTTCAAGCTCATAAGGCCTGTCCAGGACGGAGAATACATGGAACTGAGGATCGAATACACCATAGGGGTGAGCATGAAGGTGGCCATCCCCGAGACCGGAATACTGGAGGTGTTCCCTCCGACACCCAATTCCATGGTTTCCCGCTGGGAAGGAGGGATACCTTCCCAGGGGTACCCGGGCGGTGTGGTGTCTATAATGGGGACGGTCTACGATCTGGACCGGGTCCTGCCATTCGAGGAGGACACACATGGGGATGAGGACAAGGGGTCACCCTGGCCTTTCATATTTGGCCTCCTGATCGTCGCCGCGGCCCTGACCGGAGGATGGGTCCTTTACAAGAAGAAGCGAAGAGGGGTTTAGGCCAGCAACTCGGGATCGGACCGGGTCCGGCCGGTGCGGGGTCCGTTCATGACAAGCTTGTTACGCATTTCGGGAATCTCCTTAAATAATCTCCGGCCTAACCTCTTCATGGTGTCCTAATGGGATATAGACGGACCGGTTCCATGGAAGATCTGATGCAGAATGCCAACAGAGCGTTGATATACAATACGATAAAAAGGAATCCCGGATCCAGTTTCACCGATCTCAGGTCGCTTCTTGGGATCAAGAACGGAACATTGTCGCATCACCTTGTTAAACTGGAGAGAGAGGGAGTTGTCATTTCCAAGAAGATGGGGATATTCCGCAGGTTCTACCCATCAGGTGGCAGGGTCCCCAAGGACCTCGAGGAGCAGATCATGGATGTGGTCATCGTCAGACCTGGTATCTCGCAATCCCGTGTGGCAAGGGAGTTGGATATTACCAGGCAGGTCGCCAATTATCATATAAGGTCCCTGAAGAAACGCGGGCACCTGATCGTCAGGAAGGCAGGGAGGAGCTCCGAGATATTCGCAAGGTAAGATCGATATCAGCACCAAAGCTGAAGAGGAAGGTATCATTGGCCCCTCTCCCTCGTACCCAGGAAACGCTCCCGGACGGGTGGTCCCGACTTACCTCTTGTTAATGGTATAAGCGCAGTTGGTGCATTTCCAGAGCTCGAATATATCCTGGCCTCTCGAGAAAGGTATAAGGTTGCCCTTCTCGCATTTCGGACAGGGTGGAAAGAATATTTCCGCCATTTTTCCGCCTCCAGAGGTTGGAACCTCACGGATTTATTTAACACTTTTCTTTCAAGTGTCACTGGAAAAAAACCATCCATCCATGTGACCTCAGATCACGAACTCGGTTATCAAGATGATCAGAACGGAAACCACGAAAACCGTCGCAAGCAGGAGTGTGAGGTGGACATGAGGTCCCTGCTCCGGATCATCGATCGCCTTGAACCCCTTCTCCCTGAGGGTGCTAAATACCTTTGGGAGTGAGAATGGGGGGGGTGTTTCCGAGATCTGCTTTTCCTCATCCACTATGGGCATCGTTCTTTGAACTCCAAGTGCATACTTAACGATTTCCCCCGGGAGGGAGATGTGCAAAAATATCTTCTTCCCGATACATTTAAGGTTGATGTTCCGATACTGCGAGCTGATATCGCCAGTGAGGTGCTGATATGGAAGTCGTTCTGAACGGTGATGGTTCCTCTTATGAGGACGTTGTGAATGTCGCCAGACATGGGGCCCGTGTGAGGTTCTCCGAAGAGGGGATCTCAAGGATAGAAAGATGTCAGAAAATGATCGATGAGCTTGTCCGCAGGGGAGAGAAGATCTACGGAGTGACCACCGGGATCGGGGAGCTCTCATCGGTGATCCTGTCTCCGGAACAGGGGCTCGAACTTCAGAGGAAGATAATAGTCTCACACTCCGCATCCTACGGGAACGTGCTTCCGGAAGAGGAGGTCAGGGCTGCCATGGTCTCGAGAGCGAACGTATGGCCAAAGGGACACAGCGGTCTGAGGTATTCCACCGCCCGGACCTATATAGATATGATCAACAAAGGAGTGGTCCCCGTCGTTTACGAGAAAGGTTCCGTTGGATGCTCCGGGGACCTGAGCCCTCTGTCCCAGATAGCAGAGGTCGTTATCGGGGAGGGTACGGCCAGGTATAACGGGTCCGTCCATCCTGGACCCGAAGCTCTTAGGATGGCCGGGATCGAACCTGTCGAACCCACTTTCAAGGAAGGGCTTGCACTCATCAACGGGACGCAGGTCATGGTCGGGCAGATGTGCCTGCTGCTGTATGATGCAAAGAACCTGATAAAGAACGGCCTGATAGCCTCGGCGATGTCGCTGGACGCTCTGAACACCGTCGTGAAACCCTTTGATGAGAGGGTCCATCTGGTCAGGCCTCATAAGGGACAGATCAAGGTGGCTGCCCATCTCAGGAAGCTTCTGTCCGATTCCGAGATCCTTGCACGACCATCCGGAAAGGTCCAGGATGGCTATTCCATGAGATGCACCCCTCAGGTCCTCGGGCCAACCCTTGATCTATGGCAGTACGCAAGGGAGACCATAGAGATCGAGTTGAACTCCGTCGTTGACAATCCGGTCTTCTTCCCCGATGAGATGGAGCATATAGGGGCCGGGAACTTCCACGGACAGCCGATAGGCATTGCAGCGGACCTGATGAAGATCGGGATGTCCGAGATGTGCAACCTTTCGGAGAGGCATACCAATAGACTTCTCAATCCGGTATTGTCCGGTCTCCCGGCGTTCCTGATCAGGGGAGCGGGGATGAACTCGGGACTCATGGTGGCGCAGTACACCGCTGCCGCCATGGTATCAGAGAACAAGGTGCTATCCCACCCCGCATCCGTGGATTCCATCTCCGTGTCCGCGGACCAGGAGGACCATGTCTCCATGGGGCCGATCGCGATCAGGCACCTCAAGGAGGTGCATGAGAACACGATCGGCGTCCTCGCCGTTGAGATGCTTGCGGCAGCGCAGGCGCTGGACCTCAGAGGTCCGCTATCACCCGGCAAGGGACCGCGGATCGCCCTTGGCATCATCCGCGAGGTGGTACCGTTCATGGAGGAGGACATGTCGATCCACCCGCACATCAAGGCGATCTCGGAACTGATACGCTCAGGAAGACTGGTCAAAGCGGTGGAGGACGAGTTGGGAGAGCTTGCTCTCTGATCATGCACTTCCTTTTCGGCAGCACACAGGGAACCGTGTCCAGTGCATTCTCCGGTCATGGAAAATTAAATATGGTAAAACGGTAATACTTAACAGCTATCCTAATAGAGGTTGTGTTGTGTGCACAATCCTGCTTCCTAGTAGAGACGTGTATCAGGTGGGGCATATGCAAGTAGAAAAAGTATTATTGATCGTCATGACAGTGACCATACTGCTGGGTTCTACCGTTCTTGTGAACATACCGGCGGGAGGAGAATCGGTCCAGGCTGAGGAACCTACGGAGTTCACGGAGCAGACATCGAGCTATATTGTGAATTACGGTGAGGTCAAATCCATCAACAACGAGCAATGGATCATGAAAGCGAACATCGAGGTCAATTCCGGCGGAACGCTCTACATAAATGGTACCGACATTATGTGGGGGGGTACGACCGATGGACAGTATGGTCTATATGTGAAGGCCGGTGGTACACTGTACATTAACCACGACTGTAACTTCACTGCAAATGATGTTTCGACCGTGGTGGAAGTGTCCGGCGGAATTCCTTGGTCCAAGACATGGGGGATACACTGGAAGTTCGATATCAGAGGGAAGGCAAGGGTCGAGAACTGCGAGTTGAGCTACATGTGGGGAGCTAATGGTAACTCACTCTCCTCGGCGAGAGGCGGCATCCAGTGCTACAGCGATGATATCCTGATACAGAACGTTAGCATATTCAACACTGAGCAGTCCGCCATATCGACGGTTAGCGACACCGAGGACACCCTTGGAGGATACGATCCCATCATCAACAACGTGTATGTCCAGAACGTCACAGGATGGGCACTCTTCGCGGGTGGGGCCGGATCCAGTCCCACCGTCACCAACCTGACATTGAGGGGCAGCGGATACCGAGGGGCCCAGTATTTCTACGGGGCCACCGGGAGGTTCGACAATGTGGACCTGAGGGGATGCCCGGACCTGGCAATGACCTTCGACCCCATCAACTACGCCTCCATGACGCTGAACGATTGCGTTTTCGCGGACGCCAAGTTCGGTTATTCGGCGAGGAGGGGCGGGGCCGTTACATTGAACAACTGCGATATGTTCGGCAACTCGAATTTTGGGATCGAGCTGGCCCACGATACCGCTTACACACAGACCGTGGTCGTGAACGGCGGCATGGTGAAGGACAACGGTATGGACGGTATCGGCTCCTCATTCGAATCATGTCCTGCTACCATCAGCGGGGTGGAGATAGCCTACAACGGGGGGAATGGAGTGAACATCCCGGTAGATGATCAGGTGGATGTATCCTTGTTCGACTGCAAGATCTACGGGAACGCAGGCTACGGGATCTATGACCAGGGGTCAGGCGGTGCGGTCTCCAGCTGCAGAATATACGATAACGTATTGGGCAATGTCCAGGTCGATACCGGTGACACCCTGATGCTATCGGGGAACATCATCAACTCCACAACCGCCAATGGCGTAACCCTGCTGGAGGACGCTTCCCCCACCATCACCATGAACGAGATCTACGGGACCGACATCGGTTTGTTAGCAGGGGCAAGATGCTCATCTCTCATCGCCAACAACAAGTTCAACAATAACAGGATAGGTGCCAGGATACAGGGTAACAGGATCGAGATGGACTCGAACGAGTTCACTTCAAATACGGAAATTGGACTACACCTTGATGAGACAGGTACCTTCCCTCTCCGAAAAAGCACCTTCGACCAGAACGCCATAGGGCTTCTCATCGAGGGAGGCCATTACATCGAGATCAAGAACGTATCGTTCAAGAGATCGACGAACACCGCGATCAGCGCGATAGCCGGTGCCAATTTCTCACTCATGGAAGCTGTCATGCAGTCCAATAATATGGATGTGAAGCTCAATGGAGCTTCCATCGCCAAGGTGTTCGAGATCGCCCTCCCGATGAACCTGGTCTCCATAGCCGATAGCAAATCGGAGCTCTGGCAGTTCTGGAGGGTAACGCTTACGGTTGCAGACAATGTTACGTTACAACCCATCGACCTCGCGGAGGTGGTGGTCTATTCATCAACGGGTGACATCATTGAACGGTCCTTCACCATCTTCGACGGCTCCTTTTCGGGCCATGTCCCATCATACAGGATCGTGGGGCAAACGACCTATGACTACAATCCGGTGACTATTACCGTGGACAAGGATGGTTATGTCCCATACTCGGGCGGAAGCGAGAACCTCGAGGGCAATATAGAGAGGAGCATACTCCTCTCGGAGAACAGACCTCCTCTCTTCCCGATCCCGCCCGGGCACACCCCCGAGGCGACACACCAGAAGAGGCCGACCTTGAACTGGAGCGAGGCATGGGATTGGAACAGCGATATCATCAATTACAATGTAAATGTCTATATGGACGATCTCTACACCGGGGAACATTTAGTGGTGGACCAGGTAGTGGACATAAGTGAATATACCTTCGTCAAGAACCTCCGCTACAATCGCATCTACTGGGTGGAGATCACATCCTTTGACCCGTGGGGTCTTTCCGATTCGATCATCTTCAGCTTCGAAACGGTCAACACACCGCCCACCACGCCAGTCATCGATCTTCTGAACAGACCGGTGTCGACCAGAGATGACATAACGGTGGTCATTCTCAATGGAAGCACGGATGTCGACACGGATCCGGTGGACGATATAGTCTATCTCGTCGATTGGTATGCATTCAAGGAGAACAGCTGGGTGCTCCTGTCATCCGGTCTGAACCTCATGACACTCCCGTCCGATAGGACTCACGAAGGTGAGGATATCAAGGTCGTCGTGAAAGCCTACGATGGTATCTCGTACGGAGAGAGCACAGAACTCACCACCAACATAGTGAACTTCGTGCCAGAGGTATTGATCGAGTATGTGGATATAACCATCAACGAGGACGAAGAAGGATATGACCTCATCGAACTGATATCCTATTTCAATGACAGGGACGGCGACGACCTTTCGTACCGTGTGAAGAGCCAGAGGCATGTTCAGGTGGTGATAGACCAGGTGACCAATGCTGTGTCCTTCATCCCCGATCCGAACTGGGTTGGCGATGATAAGGTCGTTATAGAGGCCTTTGACACAAAGGTCCATGAAGAGGGTTGGCCCACCGTTACTATCAATGTTACCGTGGTCTCCGTGAACGATGTCCCGACTATCGATCTCGTCAATCAAAAAGCGGTGGGTTTCGGGGAGACCGTACTGATACAGGGAGTTCAGGGTTCCACTGCGGTAATAACAATGGATGCGTCTGATGTCGATGAGATCTTCGGTGACACCTGGACTTTCTCAACGGATTTCCTTGATAAGGTGGGGGAGATACCCGAATCCGATTTCCAGTTCGAGATCAATTCGGGACACCTTTCAGTGTTCCTGTCGAACGCGCTTGTGGGGGAGCACCTTTTCAATATTACCGTTACAGATAGCAACGATGCATCTTCCACGGTATCGATCCGACTCGTGGTCGATAACACCAATGATGAGATGACCGACCCGGTCATATCAAGCCCTGCAGACTCGGCCAACCTGGTACAGGAGAAGGGAGAAAGGATCAGGTTCGAAGCGGAGGACTGCTACGACCCTGACTTCGACATACCGAACTCCGATGAAAGGCTCACATATGAATGGTATTTCAGCGATGGGGAAGAGATAACGAATGCGGGGAACGTGGTCGAACACAGGTTCGGTGTAACCGGGAATTATACGATAAGGCTCGTTGTGAAGGACACCTTCGGGGTGCAGAAGGACACCACCATACGGATCTTCGTGACGGTCAAAGAGGATACGATACCGTTCAACCAAGAGGGTGAAACCGGTGATACCGGGACGATGACCCTGATAATAATCCTGATAATAGTTGCGGTGATATTCCTGGCGGTATTGCTGTTCTTTGTATTCAGGAAGGACCCCCTGGCCCGGACCGCCGAAGCAGAGGAGCAGGCACATGAGGCACTTGTCGCACAACAGCAGCAGGATGCCCTGGCAGCCCAGGAACAGCTACAGGCCCTCCTGAGCGGAGTAGCATATCCGGGTGTCTCCGGTCCCGCACTGCCTTCTGCCACCGGGGCCGGACAGGAGCTTGAGGCCCTCCCGGCAGCTCCCACCGAGGCATACATCGGTCAGGAGCCGCCCATGGAACCACAGCCGGAACCCGTTGGCGACGAACAGCCTCAGGTCGAACCTCAGCAGGAACCACCGGAAATACAACCCGCACCTGAACCCGTCGAGCCGGTTCCCATGCAGGCTGCTCCGGCCGGAACGGTCCCAAAGCCTGAAGCACCACCTTCACAGGACAACCACCCGTCCCCGTAGGAGCGGAGCAGTAGCGGGTAACTTAAGGGATAGCGGAACAGGAGGCCTATGCCTCCTTGTTTCTTTTATTGACCGAAAAGATGTTCAACGTCTCCCGAATCTATCCGGTGTAGTAGACCATCTATGCTGATGAGAAGCGCTCCGGTCTGGTCCAAACCCAATGCTGTTCCTTCCAATTCGCTGGACGGTGTCCGAACCCTGACAAGCCTTCCTAGGGTCTCCGACCTATCGGACCACTCCTCGAGGATCGGCCCGACATCTCCCTCCATGAACCTGTTGTAAAGGTTCTCGAGGAAACATACAAGGTTACGCAGTAGCTCCTCCATATCGACCATTGAACCCGAGGCATCTCTCAACGTCCAAGCACATTCCCAAAGCTCCTGTGGAAGGTCGGTCATTGGAAAGTTCACATTGATCCCGATGCCGATGATCACGTATTCAAGCCGGTCTCCTTTTATGGAGGATTCTGCGAGTATGCCTGAAACCTTCCTTCCATCGATAAGAACGTCGTTGGGCCATTTCAAAGAGGTCTTGAGCATCAGTGTCGTCGAAATGGACTTCGATACCGCAAGACCGGCAAGAAGCGGCAGTGTTGAGGCCAGATACGGAGGTGCATCTGGTCTGAGCACGATGGAGAGATAGAGACCCCCTTCGGGGGAATGGAAGTTCCTCCCCATCCTTCCCTTTCCGTCGCTCTGGGAACGTGCCACTATTATCAAGCCTTCCCTGCATCCCGCCTTCGCCCTCTCCCTGGCGATATCATTGGTGGATGTGACATTGTCGATGATCTCCAGATGCCTGCCGATAATACCCGTTCCCACTCCACGAAGGCATCCCTCTGAGATCACATCCCCCATCTGGACCCCTTCACTCGAAAAGGCTCTTCATGAGGTCCATGTCGTTGATCATGGCACAGAGGCTGTCCTCTTTATCGACGACGGGTATCTGATCGAAGTCGTTCAGTCTCATCAACTTGGCAGCTTCCCAGACCGGTGCAAGCCTGTACACGGTGGAGACGTTCCTGGCCATGAACTTCTCGATGGGCTCCCTCGGAAGCTTGATCTTCGCCTCCTGATAGTAAAGGTTCATGACATTGCGGAGGCCTTCCCAGGTCCAGGAATCCTCGTCCTCCGAGATGCCGAGTGTCGTTAATTTTATGTTCTCCCCAAGGAATTTCACATCAAAAAGGTCCCTGTCGGTTATGAGGCCACACAGTTTTGCATCACTGTCGAGGACGGGTAATGCGTACACCTTGGAGAGGTTGATCATGGTGGCCGCCACATTTGCCGGAGTATCCTTGTAGATACATGCAATGGGTCTGGAGATGAAATCCTCAACGGGTTTGTTCACCTTCTTCTTCTCGACCACCCGGAGGAGGTCGGATGGAGTCAGCAGACCGACCAGCTCGTTCTTCTTGACGACAGGCAACCTTCTGACGTTCTCCTCCCACATCAATTTGGCAGCCTTTTCAACGGTTGCGGACGGAGATATTGTTGGAACGTCCCATTCCATGATCACGGCCACCTGCTCCTCGCCAGGATTCTCGAATATATCTTTTCGGGTGATCACACCAAGTACCTTACCCTCCGAATCCACAACAGGCATACCGGTCCTCTTATACTTGACAAGAAGAGAAAGTACCTCTTCCCTGGTTATGGGCAGTTCAGCTGTGACGGGGTCCTTTACCATGATCTCGGATACATTCATACCCATACCTCCAGATACCGGGTCGAATGCTCAATGATGGGTATGATATTAAAGGATTGCGAGAGGCCTAACGAAGAGGGCTAATGTGGTATGTCTGGTGTGTGAACGATCTGTGACCTGCCGGAGAACCTGACAAGCTGTGAAAAAGGGTCTTTCTCCCACAGGCAACCTCCCGGTCCCTTCATGAGGAACAGGTGCCCAGGGTCTCCGACCTTCGGCCACCCAGTCTCCCCCCATCTGGTCCATTCGGGTAGAAGCTCCCAAAACATCGAACCCTGCATCATCCTTCCGGTTGCCATATCGAAGACACACCTGGATGCCTCGGAACCCTCGTAACCGCTCCTCCTCAGAAGGAGCCATGCGGTTTCCATCTCCCTGAACATATCCTGTATCGTGGAAAGTGCGTTATCGGTTCCGAGGGAGACTTTCAAACCGCTATTCAGCATATCTCCAAGTGGTGGATCAAGGCCGTATGCAAGGTTAGACCTCGGACAGAGGGTCACGGGGATCCGCCTGTCCGATAAGGCCTTCCAGTCATCCTCTGTCCCGGATATCATGTGTACCACATGATCGGGACTCAGTTCCAGTATACTATCGATGTCCTCCCGGAAAAGTTCGGAAGCATGCATGCTGAACATCTTCTTTCTGGCCCTTGTCAGGTTCCGAAGCTCGATAAGACCCTCCGATAGGGACGGTTGTCCGATGCCGAAGCTCTTTTGAATGAGTTCATCGGGATCATCACCCGGTCCAACGCGTGCAAGGGGGCAGACCATCGGTCCACCCGATGATAGAGCTTCCGAGAGCAGGTCAAGGCCCAGACCCCCTTCCTCCCTGTAATCCAGGATAAAAGTGACTCCCGGATGCATCTCCTTCAGAGATGCCCTGATGGAAGAGACCTTATCCATGGTCGAAGCGGAAGATAGATAGGAATGCTTGATCCCGCCGGGAAGGACGACCTGCTCAAGAGATGCCGGAAGCATACCCCTTGCCCCGTGGTCCCCCAGGTGGGTATGCATGTTCAACAGGCCAGGCAAGATGAGACCTTCATATTCTATATCCGCAGTAAGATCAAATCCGGACGAATCCGATCTGTCCAGTATCTTGCCCCCCTCAAGGAGAACGGACCCTTCGGTCCAACCGTCGAGATGGAGGATGTGACCTCTGAGCAGGATGCTTTCCATCGGTGTCCGATGGCTTAGGTTGGATAACAAATTTACCCATCACAACCGTACACCGCTCACCTTTCCAATAACATTATGATTGGGCAGCCCATTTACCTCGCAGGATGAGGATACTGCATGTGAACAACCAGGCATCCGTGGGGTATCTGCTTTCCAGAGCCCAGCGCAAGCTTGGTCACACCTCGGACCTCCTGGCGGTCAGGAAGGAGACCCAGAGGCCTCCCGATAAGGAAGCGTCCGGTGTGAAGGACATATTCCTGAAACTGTTGAAGTTGGCACGGGACTATGACCTCATACATGTTCACGGCGGTGTGGGGATATCCGGGGCAGGTCTGCTTCCTCTCAAGGCCGCGAACAAGAGGTTCTTCGCCCATTATCACGGGTCGGAACTGAGGGAGAATATACAGACCTCCTTCCATTTCGTTTGTGAGAGGTTGTTCATTTCGACCCCCGATCTTCTGCGCTACCGTGCCAACGTCGGTGACCGGGAGCTGATCCACATACCTAACCCGGTCTTGATCGACGGGGTTTCACCGGTTGATTGGATCTCGAGGGAGGCCGGACTTTCGGAGGATGGACCGCTTCGCATTGCACACCTGCCGACAAGAAGGGAGGTCAAGGGGACAGACAACGTTATCAGGGGGGTTGAGCAGGCAAGAGCCCAAGGAGCGAGGATCGATCTGGATATCATCGAGGGAGTGTTCGTGGATGAGGCCATGAGACGGCTCGAGAACGCACACATATGTATAGACTGGATGTCCCCCAACTACGATATCCACGGGGTGGTTTCCATCGAGGCGATGGTCAGGGAGATCCCCACCGTCTGCAACATAGACCGGTCATTGTATCCGGAGGAGATCCCCATCATCCCGTCGAGACCGGGTGAGCTCGGTCGAACCCTGATGGGCCTGTGGGAAAAGCGGCAAGAGCTCCCGCGGATAGGCCGGTCCTCGAGGGAATATGCGTTGAAGGTCCATGACCCCATGGCCGCCGCCAGAAGGATCGAGGAATATCTCTGAAGAAGGGTGATATGATGAACAATATCAGCAGGACAGCCCTGGTCCATGAGAACGTCGAGCTTGGTTCTGACTGCATCGTCGAGGATTTCGTCGTGATCGGAGCTCGATCTAGAGTTGACGAGCCGCATCCGCCGACCATCATAGGGGACCGGGCGGTCATAAGGTCACATACCGTGATCTATGCGGGAAATACCATCGGAGACCGTTTCCAGACCGGTAACAAGGCAAATATACGGGAGTCCAACGAGATCGGGGACGACGTGAGCATCGGTACACTCTCCATCCTCGAGCATCACATAAAGGTCGAAAATGGCGTGAGGATACATTCCCAGGTTTTCGTCCCGGAGTACTCTTTACTGGAGGAGGGCTGCTGGCTCGGCCCGAACGTTGTCCTCACCAATGCAAGATATCCAAAGACCAGGCTCACCAAGGTCCAGCTGCAAGGTCCTACCATCGGCAAGAATGCAAAGGTCGGGGCGAACTCGACCATACTGCCAGGCGTCAAAATAGGGGAAGGGTGCCTGATCGGGGCCGGAGCCCTTGTCGTCAGGGACACGGTCCCCCAGGGGCTTTACCTTGGGAACCCTGCCAGAAGGATAGGATGGGTATGCTCCTGCGGACTTCCCCTCAAACCAGCTGGCAAAGAACATTACTGCAGCGACTGCGGGAAGAAGTACAGGGAAGGTTCGGGTTCCATCAAGGAGATATGATCGGTGGAAGACGACATGGGTCCTGAGGAGGCGATCAAGGGAGCGGCCGTTGCGGTCTTCGATCTGGATGGGACCCTCTTTCGACTGAACGTTGACTGGGAAAAAGTATATGAGAGGCTCTCCTGGATCTCCAGGGAATACGGCCATGTTGGGATCTTCCGGTCCCTGGTGGAGGCCTACCTCTGGTCTGAAAAGGTCTATCGGGCCAAGGAGAGGCTCGTGGAAGCACAGGCCGAGATGGAGGAGGAATGCCTGTTGGACATCTCGATGGTACCCGGAGGTGTGAAAGCAGCAAGATGGAGGTTGTCCAGGTCATTACCGACCGCGGTGCTCTCCCTGAACTCCCGCAATACCCTCGAAAAGGTCCTTGGTCACTGGGGTTTCTATCCTATTATCGGTATAGAGAACATTGAAAGCCCGAAACCGGACCCTCAGGGACTGGAACTGATATTGAAAGCCCACGGGAAGGGTCCGGGGGAAGCGGTTTTTATAGGTAATTCCGATATCGATAGAAGATGCGCGGGATCCGCGGGCGTCATCTTCGTGCATGTGGATGATATCAGGGAGGAATGGTTCGAATGAAAGTTCCGCTGAACAGGATGTTCGTCGACGACGATACTAGAAAAGCTGTCTTGGAAGTTCTCGAGAGCGGTCGTTACGTCAAGGGACCCAAAGCCGATGAGCTCGAGAACATTTTCTCCGAGCTCATCGGAGCTCCGTTCTCTGTCAGCTGTTCCTCCGGATCAACAGCGCTCATGCTGGCCTTCAGGGCTCTGGGAATAGGGAAAGGCGACGAGGTGATCGTCCCTTCCCATACTTTCATAGCCAGCATCAACGGGTTCCAGCACTTCGGAGCTGTCCCGAGGTTCGTCGATATAGATCGGGAAACGTTTACCATGGATGTGGATGCCGCAAGGCTGGCGATCAACGATAGGACCGCTGCGATACTGCCCGTACACATCTACGGCCATCCTGCGAGGATGGATGTTCTGGAGGAGCTTGCGGTCGAAAAGGAGATCGCCCTGATAGGGGATGCCGCACAGGCTCACGGTGCAAGGTTCAGGGGAGCGGATGTGGGCGTTTTGGGCGACATGACATGTTATTCATTCTTCCCTTCAAAGGTCGTCACCGTTGCCGGTGAAGGAGGGATGATAACCTGTGGGGACCCGGAACTGTCGGATCTTTTAAAGGCTCTGAGGAACCATGGTCGTTACGAGGGGGAAAGGGACGTATCATCCATGCCCGGGTTCAATTTCAGGCTTCCGGAGATCCAGGCGGCCGTGGGTGTCGTGCAGATGAGCCACATGAACAAGTGGATAGACAGGAGACGGGAGATAGCAAGGATATACAATGAGGAGCTCGAAGGCCTGGATTGGCTCACGACACCTGTGGAGATGGATTGGGCCCGTCATGTGTACTATCTCTATGTGATCAGACTTCAGGACAGGGACCGACTGGCGGAGCATCTTTCATCCAGAGGCATCTCCACAGGGGTCCATTACAGGGTCCCGGCCCACAAGATGCCGTATTTCAAAGGAGCGTGGGACCTGCCTGTCACCGAGAGGACCGTTGAGGAGATACTCTCTCTGCCGATCCATCCTCTGCTCACAGAGGAGGAGCTCAAGTATATTATCGGATCTGTGAGAGGTTTCAGACCCTGAGAGGTGTAGTGGTTGAGGATAGCTCACGTGGTATCTTATTTCCAGCCCGAGTTCGGGTATGAGGAATATTACTCTGCAAGGGAGCAGGCCGCTCTCGGCCACGAGGTCCACGTGGTGACATCGGACAGGATATTCCCCTTCCGCAACGTCGAGAAGATGCTATCGGACATCGGATCTCCTTTCAGGGACCGGAAACGTCCGGTCGGTGAGGAGAAGATGGAGGGATTCATTGTACACAGGTTGAGAACCTCCCACGAGTTACTATATGATATGATAGTGTACAAAGATGTTGAGGAGAAGCTTGCCGAGATAAAGCCCGATGTGGTCCATGCACATAATCTATGGACATGGGGGACACGATGCGCCTCCAGGGCAAAGGATAAGCTGGGATACAGACTCGTCATGGACGAGCATGGATACTCCACGACGTATGATCGATCCAGGACCTTCAAGAACTTCCTTCTGGACAAGGAATACAGGCTTTTCAGGGCCCCTGTTGCAAGACGCTCCCTGAAGGAGGCGGACGAGGTAGTGGCGATATGTGAGGAGACCGATGATTTCCTGAAAAGTTTCTATCACTTTCATAAAGCACACCTGATACCTCTGGGTATCGATCACAGGAAGTTCTCATTCAGGATAAAGGCCAGAGAGCGGGCAAGGGAAGAGTTGGGCATCGGTCCGGATGAATTCCTGCTGATAACGGCGGGAAGGCTGGACAGAGCAAAGAGGCTGGAGCATTTCATAGGTTCCGTGAACGTCATGAAGCGGGACGATGTGACCCTCCTCGTGGTCGGGCAGGGTGACGAGGACTATCTCCGGAAGTTGAGGAAGGACTCCGGACCCGGGGTCCGGTTCCTGGGCTTCAAGAGGTCGGATGAGCTTGCCGACCTTTACTGCGCCGCTGACATTGGACTCTGGGGAAAGGCATCGATAACCATCAGGGAAGCGATGGGATGCCGTCTTCCGCTCGTCCTTTTCGACGAGCCCAATATGAAGGACCTTCTGAAATGGGACAACGGGGTCTATGTGAAGCAGGACACTTCAGCCATAGCCAGGACGATCTCGGAGCTACTCGATGATCCTCATAGGAGAAAGGAGATGGGTAAGAGAGGTCGAAAAGCGGTCGAAAAGGAGCTTTCCGTTGAGGTAGAGGCGAAAAAGCTTCTGAGCCTGTATCCATGAATGTTTTTTTATACGGCGCCATCCTTCAACCCACGGGAAAGAACATGGACAGCATCCGTTTCGCAGTGGTGGGTTACGGGAACATCGGGAGCAGGCATGTCAAGTTCCTCAAGGAGCTTGAGGGGGCCAAGATAACACTCATATGTGACGAGAACGAGGATAGAGCCAGAGAAGGAGGGGAGGAAGCAGGCTGCCGTTTCGTGACCTCGTTCTTGGATGTTCTGGGGGACCCTGAGGTGGATGTGGTGGATATATGCACCCCGTCCGGACTTCACGCGGATATGTCCATAGCGGCCATGGAGGCTGGGAAGAACGCTATCTCGGAGAAACCCATGGCATTGAACCTTGGTGAGGCCGACAGGATAATAGAGGTGCAGGAACGGACAAAGATGAGATATTTCCTTGTGAAGCAGAACCGCTACAACCCTCCCGTGGCTGCCCTCAAAGAGGTACTTGACATGGGAAAGCTCGGGGCATTGTTCCTCATCATATCGGATGTCTTCTGGAACAGGAAGAGGTCATACTACGATGATGAGAGGTGGAGAGGGACCCTGGCACTCGATGGCGGCGCGCTCTTCACCCAGAGCTCACATTTCGTGGACCTGATACTGTGGGTGTCGAAGAGACCTGTGCGGGTGGAGGCTACCATGAAGAACGTGGAGCACCCCTACATCGAGACGGAGGACCTGGGCGCCATCAAGGTCGTGTTCGAGGATGGTTCGATCGCTGTCATGAACTACACCACAGCAACGTTCCAGAAGAACCTGGAGGGGTCCATTACCGTTCTCGGTACGAAGGGATCCGTGAAGGTGGGGGGGAAGTACCTGAACGAGCTCTCGGAGTGGAACGTGGAAGGGGTCGAGAGGCCGGAGATCCCACCTGGAGGGCCTCCGAACACTTACAAGGGAGGATATCAGGGGTCGATGTCTAACCATGACAAGGTCCTGCAGAACGTCATCGAGGTCCTGAGGGACGGGAAGGAGGCCAAGGTCTCTGCTGCCGAAGGCAGGCTCACGGTGGAGGTCATGCAGGCCGCCCATATTTCCGCGCTGGAGAAAAGGCCGGTGGAGCTTCCCCTCACCGGATCGGACCTCGATTTTGATATAAAGAATTCCATCCCGTTCCCCAAGAGGAAATGATGATCATCAGAACGTAGACCATCAATGAGCTGTTCGTTCGGTCCTCGTTACCTTCCAAAAATGCAGGTTCAGTGATAGGTTGATGAAAGGATACACCTGTAATGCTAACAGATAGAATGACCATTAAGTATTCTAAAAAAAATGGATCCAACCCTGGGGGTTGGACCCCTCCCTAATCGGGAATTATGTGGGCAGATCACCAGGACCTGGGCCTTCTCTCTTCTTTGGGGCGGGCGGGATTGACCTTGAGTGCCCTGCCGAGATGGTCCTTACCATCGAGCTGGGAGATGGCCTTCTTTGCCTCGTCATCGTTGTTCATTTCCACGAAACCGAAGCCCTTGGACCTGTTGGTGAACTTGTCCATGACGATCTTCACGGTGTCGACGGAACCGAATTCTTCAAAAACCTTCCTGATATCATCTTCCCCCGCATCGTACGAGAGATTTCCTATGTATATGTTCATTCGAGTACCCCCTTCGCCTGATCTCAGGGGTAAGAACCACCGAATTTCAAGCTCAGAGCGACCCTGCGAGGTGGTTCCCCTACATATAGTTATCCTTTAAAATGCATGATCGGGGGACTGCAAGGTACGGATATCTTTTCGCAGATCACTTTCTCCCATCATTCATCCCACATGACAGACCCGAAATGCTCTATGGCCGAACCTTCGGACAGCACCTGGGACAACGATGAAGGAAAAGGCAACTACTGGTCCGATCACGGGGGAGAGGACACCGATGACGACGGAATAGGGAAAAACGATCTCCCTAACGCCAATGTTGACTACTATCCGCTGATACAAAATTACTACTGATCGAAATATCCCGCCTCGTCACCCTTGAGGATATCGCCCGGGCCTTGAAGGTGGTCCCTGAAAAACCTTCCGGGCCATTATTTAAGGAGTGTCCGTAGAACCGTCAACTTATCTGGACAGCGATCGATACCAATGTTCATGAACCTATCAATGCCTCGACCCTCAGTAGGTCACCCCGGTTCTTCACCTCGACACTGTCGGACCTGTCCATCATATCGACAAAACCAAGGAAGGCTGTCTCCACCTGTGCAAGGTTCCCGATGTACTTCTGTATGTTTTCCGCAGGGTTCTTCACGAAATATAGGAAGATGTTCATCACACCGATCCCGCCCATCACACCGCTCCCATTAAACCAGGATCAGCTGGACGTGATACATCTGGAAGCTGCCGCGCGAGATCAAGAGAAGGACTGTCCTCATAGAGACCTCCACAAGGGGAGAGTATGATCCGTCGGGCGAGATCGCGGCCCCCATGAGGAAGATAGCGGATGACGGTGGAGACATCCAGATCCCATAAAAGATCGTTTCGAGGATGAACCTGAGGATAGGCTGCCCGATCATCGTCAGGATACGGTTCCGTGATCGTACGGACGATCGTTCTTGAAGTTCATCGGGTGGATCACTGACCATCATTATACTTGACAATTATCTTGGTATTTATTGTATTTATTTCATTGTTTTTGTATATTGTTGTCAAATTTCGCATTTTTCTATTATTTAAACATAACTCATCTTCATGACTTATCCGCGCGGAGGTTCGGCCTTTTATATCCCCTGCAATGGGTGATATGGTGATAAAAAATGAACACAAAAATGATCCACAACGGAAATCTGCCTGAGAACGAGATCGTCTGGTTGAATGCCTACAGGTCCGTATTCAAGTACGGTCCTGCCCTCTCGAGATGCTACATCGACCGACCCGCGCAAGCATGCGCCTAGATGATGGTTGTTGATGATAATGGCAGATAGTACTCCCAAAAATTCAATATATATAATTTCCTCATCAGCGGTAAGCAAGTCCCTTAAATTACCGTCTGCATGTATCTTCAGAGATGATGTGACCGGTGATCAAATGCATCCAGAAAAAAAGCCCGTTAGGAAGAGAAGATGGACAAGTGTGTTCTTTACGGCCTCCATCGTTCTTCTATCGATCATACTGATCGGAACCACACCCTTTGTCAAGGCTTCTGGCGAGCATCCCGAAAGGGAGATCGAGACGGAATGCGAGTTCTCGTTCGATGTTAAAGGATATCTATCGGAATTCACGATATGGCTGACATTCCCCAAGCCATTGGATACCTCGTTTGCGGAGATGCATATAGAGGTCGTTCATATAGGGGATTCGTGGCTTTTATCGAACAGCCGATTCCCCTATTCACATGTGTGGACGAACGACAACAGGACACTTGAGATCGGTTCCCGGGGTGTGGATCTCACCGGAAAGGACATAGGAAAAATCACGCTCCACATAACCACACCGCTGATGCTGGGAAACGGGAGTTTATACTGGGAAGACTACAATGACCTCGATCTCATTTTCGGAGGGGAGGACCTGAATATCGATATTGATTTCGGGTACATAATTACATTCGCAGGGTTCTGCCTTCCCTCTCTGATACTGATAATAGCGATCGTGATCATCGAGGTCTCCCTCCGGGCGTATATGAAGACCAAGAAGATCAAGAAAAAGGTTTCCACCACCGAAACTCTCCTTCAGCTGATCGAGAGATCGGAATCATGGACAAGGAGAAGAATGGCCTATCTTCTGGTCATATCGTCCCTGCTGCTCACAATGCTGGCGTTCTCATTCCTGCTGGCCACGATCAATCTGCTGTTCGCGATGATATTGGTGATGCTTGGGGTGCTGCTACTGTTCCCCTGGGTCGTATTGATAATAACATCCATCATGTACTTCATGATGAGAAAGGAAGACCTCTACTGGAAAAAGAAGTTAAAATATATCAAGAAACAGCAGATCGAGTTCATGAAGGCGCTTGAAAAGGAGTGATCCGTTGGAACCGAAGGATGCGGAGATACCAAAACCGGATAT
>JAFGLL010000038.1 GCA_016928095.1 Thermoplasmatota archaeon | reverse complement strand
TCCTTCTCGCGAACTTTGCAACTGCGCTTGATCCCGAAGGGATCATAGCTGCACGAATCCGACCCCTCGCATCCATTCTGTGGGGTAGTATACAATTCAGAGAATTGTAGAAGATACCAATATGTATTGGTGTGGAACAACTGAGGAGCATGAACCTTTCTTAAAGGCAGTTTGAAATAGTTCCTAAGACCCTTCCTATCTACGGAGGAACGTGGAAGAATCATGGAGAAAGGAGTTTCCGCTTATGGACGAATACGGAAAGGGAGAAGAGCTATGAGAACGTTGCCCAAAATGGACGGGAAAGGAATCTGAGAGGAGGAAAGTATAAGTGAGAATAAAAAGGAAGTTATGGATCCTTATATCGATTTCTATCTTGTTTGTATTGATAATTTTTTCATCAATACTATCATTTGTTTTTTTCTACCATGAAAAAGATATGGTCAAATCACATCCTGAATTAAAGGTTACCAATAACACCTATTCATATGATGATATTTGGATCAATTTCTCATCAGTCAGTGCTTTTAAGAATTTTAGCAAGGATTATTCCGATGATGATTTTTACAATGAATTACAGAATGAAATAATAGAAAGGTTGAAGGATAAAGCGGAGAAGGAAGGTGAGGATTCCGATAAGTTAGGGTCCTACATAGAGATGGTAATCTCTCGATATGGTGATGATTATGCTTGTCTACCTTGTTATTGTGAAAAAGCATATTTCAACCATTATGAACTTCTAAGTGGATATAATTCACATAATGACTTACATATGTACAATGAAACCCGTGAGATGGTTGTAAGTCCCTGCTGGATAATCGTATTGAATGACCGCCAAGATTTCAACCATATCAGGATCTATGTGATATCGGCAGATGACGACCTAATACGTGATTATCATGTGTGCGATTAGAGATTACCGGAAATCGCTAGAGAAGGCAAGCCACATCATGATGTTCAATAGCCTTTCCCTCTTGGAAAAATCTTTGTAACCATTATCAGTTTTTCTTCCTCATCTACTTCATATACTATTCTGTAGTCACCAATTCGAACCCTATAAATGCTCTGTTTTCTGGACGAGATCAACTTAAGATCAACATTTGGACGTTTGGTATGCGGGTCCTGTTTCAATTGACTGCATAATTGCATGACTCGTTCTCTCATCTCAGGTCTTCCGGACTTGATGATGTTTTTTAAATCCTTCACGAATTTCTTAGAATAAATAATATCATATGAAATGAGATCAACTCCACATCACTCATCGGAGTCTAAGTAGTTTATAAGGTCCTTTTCAGTAAAATAATCCCCGCTCTTCATTTTTCGAACTTCTTCTTTGTGTTCCTCAAGGATCTTCTGATAAAAATCTTCTTCAGAGATCTCATCCATCATCTCGTTGAGCACATCATCAAAGGTCATGTTGGCATGTTTGTAATATATAAGTCTCTCATAAGTCTCTGGATTGACATTGATGGTTTTGTAAGGCATGTTATCTGTAACTACAATAGTTATAATAGTTATATATTACTTTCCATATCCCTTCCAGATCCCCCCGAAGATGGCATGATTTTTCAATACTTAAGATGCTCAAGGTCCCCCGCAATGCTCCATGACTCGATCAACGATATCGGCGATAACACGGTCGAGCATTCCTTCACGATCGACACCAGCCATCAGCATGTTGCAGGGTCCGGGAAGGACGCCTACTCACAGCTGCCTACCTTGCGAATGCTACCCCGGTCAAAGAGGGGGCTCTCAGGTAACAAAAATATGAACGGTGACGGAAGGTACGACCTGAGGGAACACAACGACAACACCGACCCCGGGGGGGTTCAACCTCAGCGGTTCGGGGGTGGGAAAAGATACGACTTCGTACCTCGTCCTGATCCCCGCTTTTTGCTGCGGCATCCTTGTCTTGATCTTGGTGATCGATGTCAATATCCTCGCCGTGAGCAGGAAAGGCAGGAAGAAGGCCAAGGTCACCGAAGAATGATCCGGAGCGATCCCGCTCTGTATGGACCGATCGGATCGCGAAAGAAAATCATTATATAATCCGTAAATTCTACCATATTAAGGGTATTTTTCACCCTTTTTAAACGTGGGGGATATTTATGGTATCGGTAAGGATAGTAACAGCTCTTTTACTTGCATCCATGTTCGTTATGTCAGGGTTCCTGGTGTTCCAGGGCGTAGCGGACATCGAGGATAACGACGATTTCACGACCGCCGAAGAGATCACCGAGGGATACCATGACGGAAGCATCGATCCGATGGACCCTTCGGACACTTACTGGTTCTCGATCACGCCGGGAGACATCATCGAGATCGAGATCGTGGACACGGACAGTTTCCTGGAATTTATCCTATACGATATCGATACGGTCCAATTAATCGTGTTGGACGATCCTATCTCAGGTCAGATGATCACTTATCAGACGGATTCAGAATGGTCTGAATACAAGACCAGGATGTATTTCGTCGTCTACAACCCGCATGCTATGGAAATAGGCGAGTACGAGTTCGGACTATCCTTCATAAAGCAGAACGAGGGCGGGACCGACGGTGATGCTCCTGGTGGCCAACTTGCAGGTTATTGGGCCTTGAATATTACCGAGGGGACATATGAGGGGCAAATATATGAGGGTGGCTCCGACGAATTGCACCAAGGCGAAGATGGCCTTGATGCCTACAAGTTCCTGGCAAATGGAAGTGAGGTCATCAACATCACCTTCACGTCCGATGCACCCGAGAACCTGACGTTGACACTTATCGAAAATCAAGAGAATATCTTCATCCTGAACTCAAGCAATGGCGATACCTCTTCATCCCGATATTTCACATCCAGTAAAACCTACCAACGTACCTGGAACATATTCATCGAACAGGTGACCGTGCCGGGCAACTATTCCTTCACATTGAAATTCGATGAGCAGAACGATGCGGGTCTCGGGACCGATGCTCCCAACGAAGCCAAGAACCTAGTGAACCTGTCGGCCGGGACATATTCCGGTTCTCTCTGTGATGAGGACATCATGGATCACTTCGGTCTGTCCCGAATCGATGGAGGTTCGATAATCGAGATGGAGGTGACTACCAGATCTACGGATCCCGATGCGACACTTATTCTCGATCTCTTTTTTACCATTAGCGATATTCCGATAAAACTGAAGGTCAAGGATGGTCAGACGACAAACGGAAGTTATATGACCATGAACGAAACGGTCATCGAGGGCTGTTTTATTCGAGCATTCTGTGATAATGCGGACCAGGTATATTCATTCACACTGTCTTTCGTCTCTCAGAATGATGCCGGATCCGGCTACGATGCGAATTCGTGGAACACAGAGGGATCTCGATATTTGCTGACGGATGGGAACTATACGGGCCTCCTCGGAGGGGAGGACCAGAGCGATTCCTACATCTATCGTATCCTGCCGAGCATGGTAATAAATGCCTCGTTCACTGCGAACGATGATAATGGTTACAACTCATTTTCGATATCCTATCCGGATGAGGGAAAGGTTGTCTGGATAAGTTCGAACAACAGCATAAAGAAGACCACAGAGGTCTGCATAGATGGCGATCGCGAACCCTTCGACGGAGTTGTCTATGTCTATTGTCTCAGTGAATATTCCTTCAGCTTCCATTCATGGTTCCAGAACGATTGCGGCTCCGGTCGGGACGCTTATTCGAAGGACACCGACCTCACGAAGTCCACTCCGATCGTTGCAGGAGAATATACCGGATACATGGGGGACGGTGATTACTATGACAATTTCAGGATCCCGGTCCCCCCGAACGGAACGCTGCAGATGACCGTCGATCCGGAGAGCACCCTGACGACATGGGCCTACCTCAAGCATCTGGAGGGAGGGAACTATAAAAGCTATACATCTGCGATCCTAGGAGCCAACGTGACCTTGACACATAAGGTCGGTGAGGGGGGCGAGGACATCGTGATCTCCCTCTACCGACTCAATGGGTGGGGATCTTATTCTTTAAAGGTGGAGATCCTCTCCGAAGAAGAACCTGGGAACGAGACCGTCCCGGGTCCACCGAGGAATGTCGTAGCAACTGCAGGGCTTGGGAAGATCGATCTGGCCTGGGATCCCCCCCTGGACAATGGGGGAAGCCCGATCCTTCATTACAAGCTCTACCGGGCAACCAGCATCAATGGGGCTTACCAATATCTTTCGACACCGCCCTTGACGAGCTGGTCGGATGTATGGTATCTGGAGTCGGGACAGACATATTATTACAAGATCTCCGCCGTGAACGCGATCGGTGAGGGAGAGAACTCCACCATCGTCCCGGCCAAGGCCCTTCTCGGAGGTAACGACACCGACGAGGACGGGCTACCCGACGATTGGGAGGACCTATACGGGCTAGACAAGGACAACGCAACTGATGCGGCAATGGACATGGACGGGGACGGTTACACCAATCTCGAGGAATATATTACTGGTTCGGATCCCACCGATGCAGATTCGACACCGCTTGACATCGACGGTGACGGACTGCCCAATGAATGGGAGGACCTCTACGCCCTTGACAAGTACGATGCATCGGATGCGGACCTCGACAAGGACGGGGACGGCTTCAGCAACATGGAGGAATATGAGGCTGGAACCGACCCGGCGAACAAGAATATCACTCCTTCCGACCTGGACGGCGACGGATTACCGAATGACTGGGAGGACCAGCACGGCCTCAACAAGACCGATACGAACGATGCACTATACGATCCTGACGAGGACGGAAGGAACAATCTTGAGGAATATCAGGACGGGACCGACCCGATGATCAGCGATCTCCCGGAGGAGGAAGAAGATGAGGGATGGACCTGGTATGCGGTCGGGTTCTGCGGGATCCTACTGGTGATCATCTTCGTGTTCGTCATCGTCATCCTGATGGTTTCCAAATCGAGGAAGAAAGATGGAAGATTAGAGAAAATGAACGAAGAGTGAAATGCTACGCTTCCGTCGGTCCAGGCGTGTCTTATCTTCAGGGACCATTAAGGGATCCTCACTGGTCTTTCAGAGGTCGGGGTCGCTGCCATTATCATGGAGGAGGTGTGAGGTGGTCTCGATCGATGATCTGCAGGGGACGGGGCCCAGGTCCGGATCTATATTAATCTGTGAGTCGAAACATGTGCCTGGTCGGGAGTTCCAGAAGTTCTTCCTTCGCATCAGGACCTGGTCCTACCTTTCAGCTCAATTCCAATTACATCAGAGATAACATTAATGAACCCTTTTCGGCATCGATGGGCATTTCACCTGTGTAGGACCTAGGGAGATATGTCACCCTCTTGAATGGTAAGCACACTCTCAAGTTTTAAGGCTTTCACAAGCTTCACATACCAGTTATCATCAACCTTCCCGGAATACCGTTTTTCCGGTACTGTTCCTGTCGATGAATGACGCTTGCCATTGTTATACCAACCATTGAAAACTGAGATCCAACGATCGATCCGGGTTCTGTTCCGGGAGCATCCTAATTGATGTCTAAGGAACCGTTTCAAGGCTTTCTGGTATGCACTCAACTTTCCCATCGTTTGTGGATGATGCACGCTTGTCCAGATGTGCTTCTCATTCAGACGCTCCTCACAGTATTTCCTCATCACAGAGTTCTTCCGACTGAACTGGCTTCCATTATCTGTCAGAAGATTGTCATATCTTTCATTGACAAGTTTCTTCATTCCATATACAACCGTGACATCTCTCTGGTCCGGAAGTGACATTGCCCAATCTTTTCTGGAATGATCATCCTCCATTGTCAGGATAGGTACTCCATTGAACGTGGTCAGATCGCCCTGGATGAGTCGCCTTGGATGTCCCCATTCGAAGGACCTCCATTTATTCTGGATCCGTTTCTCATTCCCTATCTCCTTATTCCTGACCAAGATATTGTAGACCGTGGAAGGATGTACTTTCTTTTTGATACCTTTGCGTTCATTGCTCTCCTGAATGAGCATCGCAACTCCATCCGGACCGAATCCGGATGCTTCTCTGACCTGGAGTATGATTTTTTCATCATCTTCATGGGTTTTGTTCGGAGATCTCTTTGGTCTTCTTGATCTATGAAGTAGTCCAACAAGACCTTCCCGTTTGAACCGACATATGATCCTGTAGAGCTGTCGCAGGCTCTTCTTGATCATGTTAGCAGCTTCTTTTCTAGTTATCCTGAAGGGTCTTGCTGCAAGGGTCCTAACGATAGCGAAAAATCTGTTTCTAGCGTATTTTGGCAGTTCCTTGACCCGTTTGATGTGTTCTTTTTCAAAAAATATTTGACCTCTGGATACTATCATGTGTCGTCACCTTTTTGGTTTGGAGTTTATTGGCGTTAACCCCTAACGCAAAAGGGTGACACATGTCTTTGGTCTGCACAGCATACTCTTGGTGATACAACCAGTTTGGTATTTATGTTGTGATAGATGATCAAGTTGATGTCTTGATCATAGATTTGAAAGATAGATCATTCACTCGCTGTCCTTTTACCCCCCGAAGATGGCTTGATTTTTCGATACTTTTTTAAGATGCTCAAGGGTTTTTTTCAAAACAGGGGGGTCTTTCCGACTTGTTGAGAAGATCGCAGATCTTCTGAACATAGGAAAATGCTTTGCATTTTCTGATATGCGCACCAAAGTGGAAACAAAAGTGCATCAAATGTACCCCTGACAGAGCAGAAAAATGGAGCCGTCATTGGCCGGTGATACGTTGCCGGATCGGACGAGGAAAGGGAGACCGGGGCTTCAAGATCACAACATACCCTCGAGCTTTCTTTTAACCTCTTTAAGTTTGGCGAGAGAGATCTCCCTTTTCAGGTACTTCTCCATCAGCACGATCATCATCTCATTGAAGATCCTCTCGTTGTCCGCAAACTCATAGAAGTTGACGTTTCCCTCGCTTCCAACCTTGACGAGACCTTTCCCCTTCAATTTCGAAAGAGCTCTGGTTGTCTGCCTCCTCGTCAATCTTGACCGTTCGATCACTTCGGTCCTAGTCAATCCAGGATCATCCCTTATCACAGAAAGGACCTTCCTTTGGGCCTCGTTCATGCTGCATGCGTTTTCCCTGGTCGAACGGTCCAGGTCAACGTCCTTGCATGTGTAACAGCGGTTGTTGTTGATCTTCCTGGGCCTTATCAGATCGGACCTCCTCAGATAATCAAGATGATACCTCAGGGTCCCCTCGTTAAGATCCAATATCGAGGCCAGCATATTGAATGAAACACCAGGATTCTTGGCAATTTGATCGTAGATCCTCTTTCGGGTCTTGTGCTGCAGTGCCTCGTTCTGGAGCATGCTTCTCTCTCTCCATGGACCCCGGATTCTATTCCTCCGCTGCTTCGAGTATCTCGTTCAGTTCATCATAGACCTCTTCGTCTTCCTCCTCCTCGATGATCCTCTTCCTGAGAGCTTTCCTTAATCCCCGGATGTGGGACCTATCTCTTGCATCCCGATGTAAAAGAATTTCATCATATGCGGACATGATCAGAGGATCGTCATCCTTCTCGATCGAATCCAGGAATGATACATCTCCTCGTATACAAAAGATATCCTTCATCTCCGGGTCCCCCTTTGTATCCAGATCTCCTCCCTTGACCGGTCTGTAGTATCCCTCATCGTTTTCAAACATCGGTTCCGCATGGAGCTCCGTGCCATCTGATGGGAGACCTATAGAGGACTGCCTAGATATGTTTGTGGTTTCCATGAACTCCGATGTTTCCGGAACCTCTCTCCTTCTTCTCTGCAAGTAGAAGATACCGAAAGCAGCCATCATCATTATCAGCAATGCAATAATGACGATAAGTAAAGGTACCCACCAAGCATCCCCGTCAGATCCTTCTGCAACGTCAAAGGAAACCTCCTTTTCCACCTTGATCCCATCGGAATCCATCACCACCAGTTTCAATACGTAATGGCCAGCATCGAGGTCGATCACGAGTTCATGACCTGTCCCCACAAGTCCCATACCTTCAATGAACCATTCAAATGTTAGTTCATCTCCATATGGAAGGTCCGGGTCATCGGCAAAAGCCACGAAGACCATCTCCCTTCCTTCCATAAATTCAGCTTCGAATGTGATGTCCATGATACTGGGCTGGTCGTTGATGTTATCGATCACGACGGTGAGGAGGACAAAGGTCGTATACTCACCATCGAAGGCGAATATCCTTATGTGGTCCGTACCCGCCCAATTCTCTCTTGGCACGATCACAAGCCTGTTGTCCTCCATGATGGTCGCTGTGAGGTTCTCCCCGCATTCAACGCTGTAGGATAGGGGATCCCCATCCGTGTCACCGAACAGTGAATCGAGATCTGTGGAATCATCCTCGGAGTCCTCGTCGAAATTGAGTGTCTGGGGGACTCCCGTTGACGATGGGGCCGAATTGTTATAATGCATCGTCAGGGTGAAGTTGCTGAAATCCAAACCTCCATTACCGTCGCTCACGGTCACATTCACCCAGTACAGGCCCGTCTGGTTGGAGTTGGGTGTCCCGGACAATATTCCCAGTGAAGAATTAATGGACAGGAACGGAGCGTTGGTCGAAAAGGCCCACGAAAGGGTGTCATTTGTGGGATCGATATCCGACGCATTGTAATCAACGTAATAATTCGCATTCCTGTATCCGTCCTTAAGATCCGATGTCGTGATCGATGGTGAATCATTGGTGTTGATCACTGTAAGATCGAAAACCGTTTCAACATACAGACTCCCGTCATCGACCCTTATCTTCACACAGTGTGTTCCGACGTCACTGTTAGCGGGGATTCCTGATAGCACACCAGTATAACTGTCGATACGAAGGAAGGTGGCATCCGTCACAAGTGCCCAGTTCAATATGTCATTATCCACCGCATCGTAATCCACGGAATACAACTGGTCCTCCAAGCAGGTGGTGACATCGATTGTTGTGATAACCGGGGCCCTGTTTAAACTATATACTTCAAGTGTGAAGTTCGTGAAGTCCGAATTGTTGCCATCCGTGACCGATACGTTCACCCAATAGGTTCCGATATCCGCAGGGAGTGGAGTTCCCTGAAGCAGTCCGGAAGCGGACCAGGAAAGCCAGGTCGCATTGGTTTCCATGCTCCATTCCAAATCCTCTCGGGGTGTGTCCAGGTCGATCGCTGAGTACTGGACCCGGTAATAAACTCCGGGATAGGCCGATCTCGAATTGATCGTATTTATTCGTGGGGCATAACTGGTATTGAAGGGAGAATTCGTTAGAGGATAATTATCATTCACAAAGCTTGCGAGAATAGGATATGGATCATCAACCACACCGTCAGAATCGTTATCCGGGGTGGTCCAATCACTCCAGTAATTTCCGTGTCCGATCCCGTCGTCCCAAAAGTTAGGCAAATCAACTATATATCCGCTGATTACCTGGGTATGAGAACTGTTGAAAGTGCTGTTCGCACCGTTGTTGTTGATGAAGCTGTTGTTACAAATACGGAACAGGTAGCTTCCGGAAAATCCGGAATAGAGGTTTATGGCCTTTCCAATGTTATTCTTTAAAAGGTTATATTTGATAGAGGTCTCCCAACCGTGGTCGAAATCAATGCCGGTGCCACTTCCCTCGATGGTGTTGTTGTGAATTATATTCTTGTCAGTAAATGTACCTGCTATCCCGTATCCATTATCCTTTATCACACATTTCTCTATGGTTGTCCTATCTGAATAATTAAGGTATATTCCAATATTATTTTCTTTTATTTCATTATCAAAGATGTTGTTATCAAAGCATCCCCTATCCCACCAATCTCCGTCGATGTTGATACCAAAGGAAGATTGACCTTTGATAGTGTTCCAGCCGATCGTATTGTTGCTGGTCCTATTCTTCAAGATGATGCCGTAGGTGTTGTTCAAAATAAAGTTGTTGTTTATCTGATTATAGCGGCATCCATTATTCATGGTGATGCTGTAGGTATTGTACACAACAGTATTGTTCTCGATCCAATTACCGTTGCACAAGGCGTAAAACTCTATACCGTGAATATTCTCGTAGATATTGTTTCTCAATACCGTGCTCAAATGGGAGTTGGGTTTGATCCATACACCATATGTGCAGTTGGTTATGGTATTGTCGTAGATCTGGATGGCATCAAATGATTGAACATCTATTCCCGCACCGTCAAGAGTTCCTTCAATGTATGTATCGTTGATACGGCAATCCGAAGACGACGATGATATACTGATAGAGGTGTTGGAATTGAGGAATTCGCAGTTCCAAATATGCAAACGATTGGCGGTGATGGCTTCGATCCATATATGGTCGGTGGATCCATCCTTCTTCACAAATGAAAAACCGGATATGGTCACATTTTCCGTGAATTCAGGATAGTTAAGGTATATACCAGCGGGGAGGTTGTTGTCCTTGATGATATTGGATCGTGCAGTTCCGTTCCCTATCAGGCTGACAGTTTTGTTGATGACAACATATTCGGAATAGTCCCCATCGAATACCCTGACCGTATCTCCGCTCGAGGCGTTATCAACTGCACTCTGGATCGTGGTATAGGTCTGCCCATTGCCCACAAACAATGTTGTACTTCTTGTTCCGGGTCTTCCCCCGTCCCCATCGAATGCGATAAAGGCCAATCCAAGTGATGAGAATATCAAAAGCGAGCATATCAGTGCGGTCCCGGATCTTTTCCTTTCATCCTTGATCATGAAGATGACCTCCTGAAAAGGGAGATGATGTTGCTTAAATACCTAATTTCTGTAGGTGACCAGGGACAGCCTGGCTCAATTAAAATATATTAATTTTTTGTCAAATTGAGAGGTATCCGTCGTTCCAATTCCTTTCAAAAATCTTCAAATAAATACATTTTCGATCTTTTCCACACCCTTGAGGAGAAGGTATAACGCAGTCTCTCCCCACACCACTTCTTGGGGAGATATAGGAGGCGGAAAATGGACCCCACGTCACATATAGTCACCTATAGCCCCAAAATGTTCATCTTAAGGTCCTCAAGGAGTACTTGGCAACTACCCATTTCTATTCGATCCCGATCCCATCAGAAACCACCTGCTGAACGCTTTTCGGCTTCGACGGGGATTTCACGTGTTCTTCCGTAATCCATATATCTTACTGACCAGGATATTCAGGCATGCGAAGGGAAGATATGCGGATCGTGGTCATTCCGATCGCTTCCGTTCTTTTACTGTCGATGCTTGCGTTCTATCCTTCGGCCGTTGGCGAGACCGTATCCTGTATCGAGTGCTCATTCGATCTGGACCGTGACCGTCTGGACGACCGGATAACTACCGATACGGTCTTTCCCCTATGGACACTGGTACATATCGATTCTGATGAGAATACGGAATATGTGACAAGGGAACTGGAGCGTCTGGACTGCGATCTCGGGGCCTCGCTCTTCAGCATTCCCGTAACTATAGCACGTTTCAGCAGCTTCGGATCACTCCAAAGTGCGACGAGGATCGATCACCTGGATGTCATCGAAGTTGACAGGGAGGTCCACTTCGCGATAGATACCTCCGCGAAGGCCATGAAGGTGGAGCCGTCGAGCATTTATCCGGGTGAGAGCGTTCGCGACCTCGGTTTCTACGGCGAGGGAATGACCATCGCCGTATTGGACCTCGGTATCGATAACGACCATGAGGTCCTGCAGGGATCGTTCGTTGCAGGAGTTGATTTCACCTTGCCGGACACCCCCCTGACACCAAGGGACGGGTCGTACGACCCTGATGACAAGGGCGGTCACGGAACGGGGGTTGCCTGCGTCCTTGCCAGCCGGGGGAACTCCACAGGTTACGGTAGAGGTATCGCTCCTGCAGCTGGTATAATTGACCTCAAGATGTCCGATTACAATCCAGCATACATCAGGGCGATGGCGGAGGCGATGGACTGGTGCCTTGTTAACAAGGACACCGATTGGGGGAACGGTCATATCGGCATCGATGTGATCACCATGAGCGCCCTCACCGGTCTCGACCCTGACGGGTCCTTAGCAGAACTCCTCCGATTGATCGCTGAAAGCGGGATACCTTTTATCCAGGCAGCGGGGAATGACGGTGTTCAGCAGGGCGATGACCCCGCCACCTATTTCTGGTCGGATTTCGTTATAACGGCGGGGGGTCTTGATGATCGAAGGACGATCGACCGCAGCGACGATGTTTACTGGAGCGGTGCGACCTTTGGCCCCCGTGTCTCGGACGGGGATGACGACCCGTACGATGAACTGAGACCGGACGTTGTGGCGACTGCCGTAAATCTCACAGTGGCGGCCTACTCATCGACATCGGCCTCATCCTCCGGATGGTGGGTCGTCAACGGAACATCCTATGCAACACCACATGTGTCCGGGGTGGTGGCGTTGATGCTCCAGGCGAACCCCAAGATAGCAGATCTCGGCGGGGTCAGGGTACTCGAGACCGTGAGGCAGATCCTCCATGAGAGTGCGGAAGCCAGGGGGGAGCCCTACAACCCGTCGCTATCGGAGAAATACTCCACGAGATACGGTTTCGGCATCCTGGACGGATACGAGGCGGTGCAGCTGGCGATCGAATTCAAGGACAGCAACAGGGCTCCCTCCATACTCGAGTTCGGGGCAACCCCGGATACGGTCAAGCCAGGCGGCACCTCCACCATCGCGGTCGATGCGATGGACCCTGACGGGGACCTTATAGGATACGAGATCGAGGTGTCCGGTGGGGACATCTCGGGGGCCGGTCCTGTATGGACCTGGACCGCTCCGGACAATGAGGGGGAGTTCCGGATAGAGTTGAAGGTGTCGGACACCTTCGGGTCATCGGACAACGCATCCCTGACCATCAAGGTGGAGGAGGAGATCGTCCAGAACTCGCCTCCGATCATCAGGTCTTTCACATCATCGGAGGATACGATCGAGGTCGGGGGCATTGTGAACCTGAAGGTCGAAGCGTCCGATCCCGACGGCGACCCCCTCGAATTCGAATATCTAGTATCGAGCGGAAGGATCTCAGGATCGGGGGACGAGGTCCAGTTCAGGGCTCCTGAGAACCCTGGAGATGTGCTGATAACCGTCGTCGCCAAGGACGGTGTTGGAGGATCGGATTCCGATGAGATCGAGATCGAAGTGGTCTCACAACCGCTCCCCGAACCACCGATCATCATTTCGGTCGTTATCGACCCTGTTTCGATCGATGAAGGGGACAACTCCAAGATCAAGATCACGGCCCTGGTCCAGCAGAACACCTTCGAGATCGAGAACGTTTATGCCGACCTATCTCGATTGGAGGTTCGATCCAGGAAGTTCATGTCCTACGCGGGGGTCGTGGAGATGAACGGACAGCCCCTCCTCGAATACGATCTGGAGATCATGAGTTCATTTTCACTGGATCCCGGGAATTATTCGATCTTCGTGACAGCGGAGGATGCCCGCAACTACGTTTCTCAAACCGTCGAATCCATCATCAGGATAGAGCCTTCCATCGATGAGGAGGTCGATGTTCGGGGCTCGGACGACGGAGGTTCGTTCCCATTTTGGATATTGATACCCATTATCCTGGTAGGAACTTGTTTCATGGCGGCTCTTTTTCTTGTTATAAGGAAGGGGCCTTCGGGAAAGAGGTTGGATCAGAGATCGTCTCGGAAGGTTTACGTGGCAGTGGAGGTAACCTGAGATCATCGATATCTCCCATTATTTCGAGTCCGGCCCTTCGCCCCAGCGAGGTCAGGATCTCCCTGCCGCTTCTGTCCCTCATTTCCAGCAAGACATCCGAGTCCACCGATTCCTTGATCCTTCTGTCCATTCTCCCCAGAACGGGGGCTGCCAGCTCCCCTGCGCTATTCAGAACTGCCGTTATCGTGAGTCGTGACGTCCGGTCCTCGACAAGAAGGCCCATCTTCTCACCGTCAAAGGAGTAACCGGTGACTCTTGCACCTGTATAAGTTGCGAACCTGTGAACGGTGTTCCCGACCTTGAGGAATGAGAGGAAACCAGTGAAATGCTTCCCGAGCCATGGTATCTTGGCGATGGACAGCATGAAAGAGACATCGTCTCGGTCGAAGTTGTTGCACTGAAGCCATATCCAGCTCTCCGGAAACGACCTCCCCCAGTCCTTTTCGATGTATCCTTTCCCTCCGTCGAAGACCATTTTCTTCCCGTCAACCACTACGGTTCCCTCGAGTTTGTGCCCCATCGAAACGACCCCGTGGTAGCATTCCATTCTCGGGACGAAGCTGTACCAACCCATTACCCCCGGACTAAGACAACTCTTCGGGAAAGGGGTCGGGTCGACGAACCTCAATTCTCCTGAGATCCTGTGGCTACTGCTCTCGATATCCACCTTCAACCCCTTCATGAAGAACCGGTTCCCTCCGACCGATACGTCGAATCTGTCCTTCTCTGGCTTGAAATCCTTTATCGGGAATTCGAAATATTCTGTCCATCCGGTTATACCGTTGATGACCTGAACGAAGGAGTGGCTCCTCTCGGAAAGAGAGACACCCGGTATAAAGGACAGGACAGAGGATCGGTCCGATGAAACGCTTTTCAGATACCATCCCTCGAAATAGTTGCTCTCCTGGAGCGTCCCCTGGAAAACGGGAGGGTTCATCAACCGCGCAAACTTCCCCATCCGTCACCTAATATCGTCATCGTTAATATCTGATGTGGAGCGTGTGGGACGATCCATGCCTTTGAGGCTTAGCTCCCGACCTTGTAGGCCAGTACCTTCACGCTTCTGACCCCCCCGAGTGCCTTCGAGAGCTCCTCCGTCGAGAGACCGGTCTCAGAGACCAATCTCTCGATGGTATCGCCATCCGCGAGACAGTCCAGTGGATATGCATTCTCATCCACTATCTCGATATTGGAAAATCCCGCCTTTTCTATCCTCCCAAGGTATGCATGTTTCAGGTCGGCACCGGATACACATCCTACATAGGCGGTCACCGACCTTCTCAATGCTTCCGGGATCTCCGAGGCAAGGACCAGGTCGGATACCATCAATCTTCCTCCGTCCCTAAGAACCCTGAACGCCTCTCCGAATACCCTGTCCTTTTCGGGTGAGAGATTGATTACGCAGTTCGAGATCACGGCATCCACCTCGTTATCCTCCAAGGGAAGCTCCTCTATGAACCCCTGTCTGAAATCCACATTGGAGATGCCTCCCTTTTCGGCGTTCTCCCTGGCCTTCGAGACCATGTCAGGGGTCATATCCACACCGATCACTCTTCCCTCCGGACCAACCCTCCTGGAAGCAAGGAAGCAGTCGAACCCCGCACCGGAGCCGAGGTCCAGGACGGTCTCTCCCGGAGATAGGGAGGCAAGGGCCACCGGATTGCCGCAGCCGAGCCCAAGGTTGGACCCGTTCGGCACCTCCTCCATCTCATTTTCGCTGTACCCGATCTTTCCGCCGATCTCCGAGGGAGTTGGTCCACCGCAACAGGAACATTCCGAACTGGTAAAATGGGTCTTCTCTCCCCTGACGATCTTGGTATAATTTTCCCTGACATTCTTCCTGACATCGTCTCCGGTCATGATCGCGATCTCCTGCAGATTGTAATCGGTAACATGATGATAATCTATTGCACGCAATGTTAGTTATTTTTCAACCATCTCCTTGCCTGGTCGATGCCATCGATCCTGAAGGGGATGTGGTGGATCATATCTACACCACAGACGGCGGGGAGATCGTCGGGAGCGGACCAACAGCGATCAACACCGCTCCGGACCAGAAGAGGACCTTAGCCTTAGTGGTGAAGGTCTTTGACGGTTCTTTGTATTCCGCCCCGTTCGAGTTTGTAGTGGAAGTCAGAGGAACTCCCGTTATCGACGGTAAAAGGGCCCCGAACATACTAAATCGTGTATGGAGAGATCCCCGGACGATCCACCTTTTCTTTCTATGGTCCCTATCCTGTTATTCACGACGATCATTTGTTCGTTGTTATTCCTGACACGGCACAGAAAAAGGAAATAGCCTCACTCCTCGCTTCCAGTCGATGAGACCCCCCCCATGGATATTCCAGTTGCGAAGAAGGGGAGGGCAGCCATCTGGACCATGTGAAAGATCCCGTTGAAGTCGAACTCCCATATCAGTGTGATCATTAGCGTTTCCGTGGCCTGGATACCCGCGGCTATCATCGTGATCAGAATGGCACCGGCGATCAGACCGGACCCGGGGAGGCTTTTTCTGAAAAAGAGGAACAAGTAAGTTACTAGGGCGCAGAGCATTGCGATCGATTCGTATATTATGAAGACCAGGAACATATCCGGTACGAGAACTGTCACTATAAAGAATATCAGAGAGACAGCGATCATGACGTACAAGAACTTTCGGGATAATTCATCCCCTTTGAGATCTCGAACGGTTCCCACAAGAAACAGGGCGATGGTCATGCCCAGAGAGAAGTTGATGATGTTCCATAACCCATCGTTCAGGGATCCCGGCATCTCGAACCCGTGGGCTACGGCTCCGACCGCTGCCGCAATTGCCAGGAACTGGAATGCCCAGAACCAGATGACTTTCCTGAAGGTCTCTCGCCTTCCGCCCCTCCGTGCTATGTATACAGCTGTTATAACTGCAAGTGCAGATAGGATCAGATCGGTGAATGCTGTCGTTTGCTCGGTCGGAATATCGATGAAACCCATGTTCCCCTTTCATTATCGCTCGAATGGTATTTAAGTTAGGTCAATGATGGTTCGATCCGCTTCTCACCATCGAGGTTCCGTGGACGGAACCCTATCCGTCCTTCCTCCCCGTCTCGAGCTTCGTCGCGACCTCTCTCTTCACTCTGCTTGGCAATACCTCAGCTCCTCGAGGAATGCGGTATCCTGTCTCGCCGGGTCTTGTGATTGCCCCCATGAAAGGATCCGACCTGACATGAAGGAGGAAGCATCCAGCGAACAGAATGGAGCGGTGAGGAGCCGAACCGGTCCCAGGCCCTTGATGCTATGAGATACACCTTTGAAAAAATGAAAGAGGTGCAGCGGATATCAGATCGATCCCCGCAACCCGGCGAACGCGAGCACTGCGCGGAGGTCGATCTTGACCTCGAGCCTCCCGGCCTCTTCAAAGCCAAGCCATTCCAGCTCCTCAGCTTCCAGAGGTTGGGGTTCCCCCTCCCATTTGCTTATAATGAAGTAATGAATGACCAGCCCGTCATATGCTTCAGGGTCCTCGAGGCTCAGGAGATATCGATGTTCGATCGGTCTCACGTTCAGCTCTTCGCTCATCTCGCGCAGGAGCGTCTCCTCCCTGCTCTCCCCCTTCTCCATACGGCCTCCGGGAACGGCAAGCATTCCTGGATAGGCTTCCTTGTCCTTCCTTCTCCTCTCCGCCAGGAACGATCCATCCTTCACGACCAGGAATGCTACGGCCTCGGTGACCATCTAACCCTCTCCCGGATCTCCATCATGATATCTCTTCCATCAGCGGTCTACAGATATTATTACTATCTGGTCGCCTCGATCCCGTGAAACGATTTATAAACCTCAAATGAGTTCCGAGGAACATGACCCCCGAAGAGAAGTTCGCCGATGTCGAACCGTTCAGGATCAAGATGGTCGAACCGATCAGGATCCCATCCAGGGAAGAGAGGGAGGACTACCTTGAAGAGGCGGGATTGAACGTGTTCCTGCTCAAGGGTGAGAACATATTCATAGATCTGTTGACCGATTCCGGGACGGGAGCCATGTCGGACCGTCAGTGGGCCGGATTGATGATGGGTGACGAGACCTA
>JAFGLL010000037.1 GCA_016928095.1 Thermoplasmatota archaeon | reverse complement strand
AGGTGGTCCCCTCCGAACAATACCTGGACACCACCGGCTCCTTCCCCTTCATACTGCATACCCCCGGATCCGATAAGAATGTCCATATATCCGTCATCGTTGATGTCACCGAGATCGAGGTCCGTCAGTCCGAACCCCGTATTGTTGATGGTATTCGTGAGGATATGATCGTAACCTGAACCAGGCCCCCAGGTGACATTGTATTCCTTGTTGAGGCTCCCTGAACCCTCGTACATGTATATCGTCCCGTTTGTGACGGTCCCTCCTCCTCCTATCAGGTCCTTGATGTAGGTGACGTATTTGAGCATCTGCAGAAGTTCATTGTTCCCCCTGGACCCCCAATCAAAGGTCATGAGATCGATTATGCAGTAACCGTTGTCAAGCGTATATTCCATCAGAGCGGCCTTGCTGTTCGCGGGGCTCCAGAGAATATTATTATACATATCGGATTTGAATTTCGTCCCGAGGTTCACGCCCTTCGAGTCCGAGCACTCCTCCGGTGGGGCAACAGCCCCATGGCAGGAGGTACCCCACGAAGCGAAATTGCTTGCAGTGAGTGTCGTTCCGTCGATCTTTTCACCGGTTATCCACTCATGGTCGGCATCGGCAACAGTTGGACTCTCATCAGTTGTGGCACTGACCTGGTAGGACAGGAATGTGGAGTGACCAGGGCCGTAGACATCTCTTGCAGTATTGTGGGCACCATTTGCGATAAAGATGCCTCCGAGTCTGACGTATTCTTCAATAACACCACCATCCATGAGCGACATCATTGTAGCATCGGTGATATCCTCCTGGCACCCTGTCCATATGGAGTAATACTCTTTGAGAAGTCCCTTTCCGGACATGGATGATATCTGTGATGCTGTATAGACATCATACTCTATCCCTAGGGAACTGCAATGGGATATCAACGTGTCCGTCCGATCGCTTCCCAGGGTTGCGACAAGTACCTTTTTCCCCGCTTTATGTCCGCCTGAACTGCCCCCGCCCTCCACCATCTCCGAAATAAGGATGTCATCGAAACCGTCACCAGTGATATCTCCCATCGCTATATCGTAACCGAACAGATGCTGGTTCGAAGAGCCCATGAAGATCGTATCCGCATCGATACTATGGATGATCGAGGGCCAAACCCCCTGTCCCAGGAAAAGGAATACTTTCGGGGACACCTCGTATTCTCCCTTCCCGAATACCTCCTCTGCATATCCGGAAACGAGAATGTCCGTATATCCGTCATTGTTCACATCGCCGGTCTCGATCCCAAGACCGAAGTGTGTACCGACCTCGTCATGATCGATGATTATGTCCGCGTCATCATATCCCATTACCCTCTCTTTGGATCCCCCATAATACACAAGGACCCCACCGCAGGTTCCATGGTACCCGGGAGCGCCAAGGATGAGGTCATCCTTCCTATCCCCGTTCAGATCACCCTTCGCGATGGAATAACCCAGCATATCATCTTTACCCTCTCCTCCAATGTATTGTTCCATGAAGGTAGTGGATAGGTCCAACGTTCCATGCAGTACTTCCTCCTCATCACCCGCGATCGCATCTTGCAATTCATCGCTTCCTGCAGCTATCTGCAGGCAAGGGGTAATCAACAATAAAGCAAGCAACACTGTAATTAGCTCAATTCCCGGTGGGAACAGATTTAAGTTATGGCTAGGCAATAGGATCACCTCAATTCCAAATATACCCTTCACGGTAAGTTTTCCAATGAAATAAACCTATGCATCTCTATCGAAAGGGGATTAATACAATAAATGGTACGATTTACCTCAATATTTATATTTTTTGAAAGGATCATGAGGTTGGCTGTACCATGTCCAATATCACATGTCCACCATTCGTATTCCCTCAGTTAATTAAATATTACGATTATGACCTTTCACCATCATGAAAAAGAGATACCATTGCCTCAGGGTCATCACATTCGTACAGTCCACGGAGGACAGGGACAAGGTCATCAAGGCGATCAAGAACGTACTGTCCGGTGAGCTATCCGGAAAGGTGTCCACAAGCAGTGCAGAAGGAGTGTTCAAGAACCCGATAGAACACATCGTAGTGGAGCTCACCAGGGCCAAGGATATCGAAAGGGTCGTCGAAAAATGGTCGGGTATGGACTTCTGGACCGAGGCAGCGGCAAGGATCGAGGACCGGCTCGATGAGGACCTGGTCTATCATGTACGCCTGGACAAAGAGAAAGCATACCTGGGGGATCTTGTAATCTGGAAGAAGGGAGAGGCGATCGAGGTCCAGCTGAAACCGGCCACCTTTCCCGTTTCCAGGGAAAAGGCCATCGAGACCCTACTCCCTGAGGCACTTGTATGACCGTACCTGACATACTAATATTATAGGATCATCTACAAAATGATATTATACAAAGGGTAGTATTTCCCAAACCGGTCCGTTCTCCGGGGAGAACGGCCTTCCGATGGTGATGGAGATGTCAAGAGAAAGCGAGGGTCTGAGCAGCGGGCCTGTCAATATCCGAAAGCAGGTGAAGAAGGTAGAGATGGTGGACTTTCTAACCTCTACCGGAGTTATCTCTCAACAGCTGGCAACTTCTCTGTATGATCAGGGCCTCAACAGATGGGCCCATCTGATCGAGGGCACCGAGGGGACATTCACACGTTTCAAAGGGATCGGACCGGCAAAAGAGAAAGCCCTCATCGAGCTTGGAAAACACAAGAAGATGGAGCTCGAAGACTCGATCCCGGGATTGAAAGAGGTCCTCCGATCCATCCCCAGGATCACGCAGCATACCATCTCATCCCTACTTGAGAGCGGATACGATTCATTTCAAAGCTTCAGGGACAGGACCGAGGATGACCTGAAGCAGGTCAAAGGAGTGGGGCCGAAGATGGCCGAGGCCATCCTGAAAGCGGTCCGCCCCTATGTTGAGAGCGGTGAGGCGGAGATCGAGGATATCCCCACCGTCGAGGAAGCCACGGCCGAAGTGGAACCTGAAGTGACGGAGGAGGCAACCCCGGATGAACGATCCCTTTTCCAGAGGATAATGGATGCTATCAGCGGGTTCTTTGGTGGTAAGAAGACCGAGGGATCGGGGGAGACCGAGGAGCAGGCTCCCAAAGAGATCGAAGAGATCGGGGAACAGTCCCCGGAGAAACCACAGGGAACGGTAGCGGTGGAAGATGAGGAGATACCCCTCTTGACACCCACCGAAGAACCATTGAACGAGATACTCCCCGAAGCGGCTTCAGAGGAGGAGCCCCCCGTTGTAGAAGAGGTATCCCAGGAAGCCATTGAACATGAGAAGATCGGAGAAAGCGAGGTCGGGCAAGAAACGAAACAGAATGAGGACATACCACCTCAGCAGAAAGGTTTCATTGATAGGATCAGGGAGATGATCTTTGGCAGAGGTGTGAAGGACGAACCCAGGAAGATCGTTACCATCGAGAAGGAGGAGATCACACCGCCCAAGGATAATGAGGAGGGCACTCTGACCGAGACCCCCGCCGATATAGAGCAGTCCAGTGATGAGCCATTGATCAACCCCGAGGCCGATATTGAGAGCCAGGAATACATTGATTTCGAGAATATCCCCGGTGTGAACAGTAAGACCGCTGAAGCCCTGAGAAAAGCAGGTTACCTGAACATCGAGGAACTGAGAGAGGCCGTCCCCGAAGACCTGATAATGATAGAAGGGATAGGTCAGAAGACCGCAGAGAAAATATACAATTCTCTCAGGGAATGACACAAGAGTGGTTAGATGACCCCAATAGCGGTCGTTCATCCGTTCGGGACCCTCGGAAAGCTGGAACCTGGTTCGCTCCGGAGCATACTTGGTTCCCTGGATATCAAAGGCATCCCGGTCATGATCGATCTGGATACCATTTTCAGCCGTCTTCATCTATCCTTGTCCATAATGCAAGCTGCCAGGTCCCTTCAATACAATGAAGCCCGTGCAAGGGAACCGTCCATTGAGGTCCTGAGATGGATCTCGGGTTCGCATCAGGTATCCAGAGGGATGGAGATGGCAGGCCCCGGACGATCGACCGAGAGATTACTGATCTTGGTCCTCCCCGCCGATTGGCCTTCGGAGCCGGACACGATAGGGTTGCCGGATATCAATGAGAAGGAGTGGTCAGGATGCCACCCGTCCTGTATCGACCCTCTGAAGTTGCCTGTCCAGTATGGTAGGGAGAAAGCATTGGGCAGACTCGGTCTCGACGAGAGAAGGTATTCGGGTCTCGAGGAGATGGAGAAAGCGGTCCTGGAAGCGACCTGTTTCCTGAAGTAAAGGGGAGGGGGAACATGTCACGGGAACCTTGTATGTCAAATAGCAGGACACTTCAATGTGAAAAACGTTTTATCCGAATAGTGATCTCCCTTTCCGGTCCAGAGGTCTGGCATGAGTGACCCAAAACTGAGGCTGTCAATAGGTACCGCGATGGTCCTTGGCCTGAGGAAAGGCTCACTTCCCGACCCCCCAACCACGGCATATATCATGGTGGGTTCGGAATGCATCAATAACTGTGCTTTCTGTACCCAGGCAAGGGGTGCATCGGGTGGTTCCGATATGCTGAGCAGGGTCATTTGGCCTCAGTACAGATCTGATGCTATCCTGGAAGCTATAGTAAGCCCGGCCATGAACGGCATGTCCAGGATATGCCTTCAATGCCTTGTGGACCCGACAACCCTCCCGGGGCTTCCGGAGCTGATCAGGAAGTTAAAAGAAGCTTCAGGGTCCGAAATATCCGTTTCCATATCCGCAGTTGACGATGTCATGCTGAAGGCCATCAGGGATGCAGGTGCTCGGAGGATCGGTATCGCACTCGATGGAGCATCGCGGGAAGTGTTCGACAGGATCAAGGGGTCGAAGGTCGGGAACCCGTACACCTGGGAGGGCAACTGGAGGTCCCTCCTGTCGGCGGTCGATATTTTCGGGAGGAGGATGGCAACCACCCATATAATTGTTGGACTGGGGGAAACGGACCGCGATATCGTGGATGTCCTGGTACGATGTTCCAAAGAAGGGGTCCTTGTCTCCCTCTTCTCTTACACCCCGATGAAGGGAACGAAGGAGTTAGGACCCGCACCCCAACTGCACAGATACAGGGCTCTCCAGATCGCCAGGGCCCTGGTAATGGAGAGGATAACCGATGGCTTCGACTTCGATCCTGAAGGGAAGCTTACCGGTCTTCCCACCGGGGGGCTGGACCATAGGTTTGATCTCGAGGAGGTTTTCCGGACAAGGGGATGTCCGGACTGCAATCGTCCTTACTACAACGAGAGGCCAGGAGGACCGATTTACAACTATCCGAGAAGACTCAGTAAGGACGAAGCATCGGCATCATGGGCCCAGGCCATGAGCTATATCGGAATGAAACGAACGACCCTTCCACCCGCCTGATCGTGACCTTAAAAACCATTATCAATCAGTTAACACTCTTCCCCAACACAGTAGTCGGTCGGGGGACCCCTGAGGATGAGAGTCAAACTACTGGCGTCCGGTGTGGGCACGGTACTGTTGCTGTTCCCTGTCACTCTGCTCCTTCCCTTCATCACTGGACTTCTTTTTAAGGAGCGGATCCTCGATATCTCGCTGGCCTATCTGCTGCCCGCTCTGTTCTCGTTCTTCATCGGGCTTCTGTTGACCGTTTATGGCGGGAGAGCTGACAGGGTGGCCCAGGACATGCGCCACGTCGAGGCACTTGCAGTGGTATCCATCGTCTGGGTCCTCATCGCCATCATCGGTTCGCTACCGTTCATGCTAATGAATACACTGCCAAATTTCATAGATGCTTTCTTCGAATCCATGTCCGGGTTCACAACGACCGGAGCATCGGTCATTGTTGAGATCGACGGGCTTCCACATTCGATATTGTTCTGGAGAGCATTGACCCAGTGGCTTGGGGGGTTGGGGATAATAGTCCTCATGGTAGCAATATTTTCGATGTTACTTGGAGGGACGAGGGCCGGGAGGCTCCTGATGAAAGGAGAAGTGCCTGGATTTTCGAGCGGGAAGATCGTTCCCAGGATCAGGGACACAGCGAAGATCTTGTGGGGCATATACGGGATGATAACGATATTGCAGATAATCCTCCTTGTCCTGTTGGGGGTATCACTTTACGATTCGGTGTGTCATACCTTCACTACGATTTCCACGGGTGGATACGGCACCCATACCGCTTCCATCGGATACTTCAAGACCTACACGTGGGCTCCCGTCATCGAGTTGGTGTTCGTGGTCTTCATGATCCTCGGAAGCGTGAATTTCCTGCTTCATTATAATTTCCTCAAGGGGAACTGGAGATTATATTTCAGAGACACCGAGTTCAGAGTATACGTATACATACTCATCACCCTGTGGGGTATCGTTGCACTCGACCTTGCCGTAAATGACCTATACTCCCCATTAGAGGCCGCCAGGGCTTCCATTTTCAACGTAACGTCAATATATTCGACATGCGGTTACGCAACCGAGGATTTCAACCAATGGCCGCCTCTCTCGAGGTTCATAATGATAATAGCGATGTTGATGGGCGGTATGACCGGATCCACTTCAGGAGCTATCAAAACTGCCCGGTTCATCATCGCATTCAAGGCGGTTTCCAGAAGCTTGAGAAGGATAGGACATCCAAGATCCTTGCTGTCCATACGGGTCGGCAAGGTGATATTCTCCGATGATATCGCAAGGGATGTAGGTGTGTTTATATTCGTATATCTCTCGATGTTCATTTTTTCGTCATTCATTATGACCCTCGTAGGATTGGATGTGATCTCGGCAATATCATCCGTGGCAACAACAATGGGGGGGGTTGGGCCCGGTTTGGGCATGGTAGGTCCCGCTACCAACTTCGCATCCATAAGCATCCCCGGAAAGGTCATACTTACCTTTCTGATGTGGTTCGGAAGGCTTGAACTGATAACAGGTATGGTGCTTTTTCTACCATCTACATACAGGTCCTGAGATATATTCAGAAAAAGTTTTTCTTATACCGGGGACATGAAGCCTCGTGTTAGACCCACTTGAATTTCAGCTCGATCATCATATCGCCGACCTCAACCCCCGAAAGAGAAGGGACCCCGGGAACGCTAAGGAATTTATCTTCAGCAGGGAAGTCAAGGGCCGCCTCTCATCATCAAGGAAGCTCGAGAACCTCTATCTCGTTGCCATCGGTATCAGACCGTCATCGATGTTCCACCCCGAAAGCATCGAGGAGATGCTTCTGGTCCACGAGGTCGCACAGAAGCTGGGAATGGGGGTGGTCATCAGGAAATGCGGGACCCTTGTCTACAAGGTGTTCCTTTTCGGCAGGGAGAAGGAGGAAATGGCATTAAGGATACCCGACCTCTACGAGAACATGGGGTACAGGGAGTTCATCGTGGCCCAGATAACCATGGCGAACCTGACCGGTCAGTTCCTTGAATTCCCCTCATGTTGCGTCGAGAGCTTTGTGAAACATCTTATGGAGGGGACGGACCAGGACCTGGCTGCACATGAAGAGCTGAGACGGGAGAGGGGCCCGGACCCCCGGGCCTATTTCGTTGAGAGGTTCGTTCCCTGCTCCGTGAAATGCCCTCGAGCCATTGAAGAGGGCGGACGTATACGTGACAGGCTGAAGACGATGGACCGTGAACTAGCTGAACTGTACCTGAAACTGCAGATCGGACATATGGAAGATGTCAGGCTCGGAAGGATACTTCGGGAGAAGACCGAAAGGGACGACAAGCTCTCGCTTCCCCTCCAAGGCTGGACCCGCAGGGGAAAAAAACAGGGTTGAATCGGTCCCGGGGGAGACCTGGTCCTATTCGAGTTCACCAATCCCCATCGGGGAAAACGTAAGGATTGCCGAAGAGGTGGCCGCAATCCTTGCAGAGTATGTCATTCGTGTCAACTTCCATCGGAGTGAGCTTCTCAATTTCCAGGTCCTTGCCGGAATGCATGATGCAGAACCTGTGTGAGGAACAATACGGGCATTTGATCTCCATTTCATTTCACCATTTACCCATATATTCTCATAACTATTAAAATTTTTGTCATTCCACTGGAAATTATTACAACTTAATAATACCATTATAGTGATATTTTGTATATATGTCATTTCGTGGATTGTAAAAATGTCGGTCGATGCCAGTAATAATGGGAAATGTGAGCATGTGCGCACAAAAAATTATACAATATTTCGAAGTTCGATCGCATTATTTTGATATGATGGTAGAACCGTCCATGGAGTGTATGCTTTGTAACAAATACGGCCCTATTCTCACCCTTGAGGTCTAGGATGGAGACGTTCCATGCGGACATTGTCATTGAACATACCATATCTCCGCCTTTCTATCGATTTCCGCAATTGTTACAGCATTGTCGGAAATGGAATGCCTTCAGTTGCTCCGAAGGAGGGCCCGGATCCGCCTTCATCCACTTCTTTACAGGCTGGAGGTAAAAGAGTGAGTGATCACGGGTCCTCGACCCCATAACAAGATATTTCATATTGTGAGAACATAAAGGGAACCATGATGTGGAAGAGTGTCGGAAACACCGTATTGATCGCCCTCTCATTGATCGCAATCTCTTGCATCGTCTCCGGGGAGACGGAACCCAACGATTCACTGGATTCCCCGGAACTGCTGGTGAACGGGACTATATCCGGCGAACTGAACATGAACGAGACCGATGAAGATAAGTGGGAGCAGGATATCTTCCGGCTTGATATGGAGGAGAATTCAATAACATTCTTCTTCTTGAAGAAGACCGACTCCGCGAACAATGCGATCAGGATCGACCGCTTCAACTCCAGGAAGGAACCCATATATCTCTACTATGATATCGTGGTGGAAGTTCCCGGAGAGACACACAGCGAGAAGTTCCTGAATGTCGGGACTCCGGATACCATGTATCTGGTGGTCTCTGGCCAGGGTTCGTATTCCATGACATTGCTTTCAATGGACCTCGACGACCCCAACGAGCCTGTGAACGGATCATACTTCCCGCCCCGCCTGAAGGACGGGGATGAGATTGAGGGTAGGGTATATACACTGGAATACCAGGGTCTCTCCCACGAGGATACGGATGACTACATCTTAGAGCTCGGGTATGAGGAGGACGTCAGGATCACCATATACAGGACCGATACCGGGGATGGGGAGCTCAAGGTCACACTGACAGAACAGAATTCCGAAGAGACCGATCCTATCGAAAGGACCCTGGAGGGCGGAGAGGAAGCGGAGATAGAGTACATCGGCGATTACTACTATCAGAAGGACCTTTATCTGGAAATATCCGGGGAAGGGGAATACGAGCTCATAGTGGAGGTCACGGACCAGGGATCGATCGGTCCGGGGATACTCCTCGGGTTGACTGGAGGTTTGATGTGCTTCATCGTCCTGCTCAGCTTCAGTCCGTATATCATCGCTCTGGCAGTGATCCTGACAATATTTCTTTATCACAGGAGCAAGAAGAAGAAGCAGAAGGCCTTAGATGAGGTATAGGGTCAGCCCGACGCATCTGACCTTGGACCCCTTCAATGGACCTTACCCATATCCATGGGGGTAGACAGCGGAGTGCGGAACCTGAAGAGAGGAGGGGTTGGAATTGACCCCTCCTGATCTATCGGCTCCCTTTCACCTGAAGAGCTTCCGTATCTGGGTTGCAAGGTCCGGTTTCCCTATTACCTGAAGATCGTAACCCACCCTCAATATCGGTTTGTTGACCTTCACGACCCTGCTGATATCTATAGGCGTCCCTGTTAACACGAGATCGCAAGGTGTATCGTTGATCGTCCTCTCGAGGTCCCTTGTCTGCTCATCGCCATAGCCCATTGCGGGCAGGATATCCTCGAGGTGTCCATATTTCTCGAACGTCCCGATAATGGAGCCCACAGCATAGGGGTGTGGGTCCACGATCTCGGCGGCCCCGAACTTCAAAGCTGCAACGTATCCTGCTCCGTAGGACATGCCGCCGTGGGTGACAGTGGGCCCATCCTCCAAGACAAGGACCTTCTTTCCCCTTATGGCATCGGGGTCAGGGACACTGATGGGCGAGGCTGCATCCACTATGACAGCATCGGGATTGATGTCCCTGACGTTCTGTCTCACCTCACCGATGTCATCAGGATAGGCAGTATCGATCTTGTTTATCACAACAACATCCGCCATCCTCACATTGATCTCTCCGGGATAATAGGATATCTCGTCACCCGGTCTCAACGGGTCCACGACCGTGATGAGCAGGTCCGCCGCGATGAAGGACATATCGTTGTTGCCACCATCCCAGAGTATCACATCCGCCTCCTTTTCGGCCTCCCTTAGGATCGCCTCGTAATCGACACCTGCATAGACGACGGAGCCCCGGTCTATGTGAGGCTCATACTCCTCTCTCTCCTCGATGGTGCACTGGTGGAGGTCGAGGTCGTCGTAGGTGGCGAACCGCTGGACCTTCTGCTTCACGAGGTCGCCATAAGGCATGGGATGCCTTATGGCCACACACCTCTTCCCCATATCCCTGAGAAGCTCCACTATATATCGAGTGGTCTGGGACTTACCGCATCCGGTCCTGGAAGCGCATACCGCGATCACCGGCTTTTTGGAGCTGAGCATGGTTTGCTTGTGCCCCATCATCATCATGTCCGCTCCTGCTGCATTGACCCTTGCCGATAGGTGCATCACTGTCTCGTAGGGAAGGTCCGAATAGGCCAGAACACAGATGTCCACACCATGTTCCGAGATGAACTCTTCAAGGTCATCCTCCGGTCTTATCGGAATTCCATCGGGATACAGCCTTCCCGCAAGCTCCGGTGGATATCTCTTGTCGTCGATCCCCGGTATCTGGGTTGCAGTGAACGTCACTACCTCGTAGTCCTTGTTGTCCCTGAAAAACATATTGAAATTGTGGAAGTCGCGTCCTGCGGCTCCCAGGATCATTACCTTCTTTCTGGCCATGGGTTCTCATCTCCCGTCCAGACGTCGTCACGGGCGATGCCAGCATCCGGGAACCTTGCCCCAACAAATGGATGATGGCGTTCACACGGACCGCTCTCGTGCGGTCATGGACTCGATGCCCGTAGATTACAAGGGGGTCATAAAATTTGCGCACGGGGTTCGTATGGTGGGGTTTTGAAAGATATAAGCAATAGTTGTAGTGGAATCCTATATATAAGGCCTGGATGATATTAACATCATAGGTGATATCCATGAACCACCAGGCAAGATCGATCGGGATCGCTATCATGATGCTGCTGTCATCCGTATTGATGGTCGGCGTGATCGCTCAGGAATCGGACCTGAGGAACGAGCCCAATGTCCATGGGACAGTGAAAGATGCTCTGACGGAAGACCCCCTCCTCGCTTTCATCCACATCGTCGGAAGGGAAAAGGAGATCCTGTATACCCTGGAGACCGGCAGGGACGGCACTTTCAAAATTTATCTTTCCCCTGGCGCTTACATCTGGGAAGCCGAGGCCGAGGGTTACAGTTCTGGAAGGGGTGAGTTCAAGGTCGGTGAGGAGCCGATCCGGTTACCAATCCTCCTCAAACCCCTGGAAGAGGACCCGGAGGAGCCTCCGGAATATAATCTTGCCGGGATGCTGATAGATGTCAATACTGGCAATGGGGTCCCCGGCCTCATAGCTTTCTGGAACACGGACGGCAAGGGGACCCAGATCGATACCGATGAGAGGGGTCACTTCACGATATTACTCCCTCCCGGACCATGGATGTGGAAAGCAACCGCAAGAGGTTACAATATGCAGGAAGGCAGGCTCCTCATGGCGCTGGAACCTATCAGATTGATCATCGATCTCGTCCCGTTGAAGAACGAAGAGCCCGAGCCTCCTCAGCAGAGCTTCGGGATCCTTTACGGTCATGTGATGACACCCGAGGGAGAGCCCATTGCAGGAGCAAAGGTCCATCTCCATCCGGTATTGATGGATGGGTCCCTTTTGGACCCCGCGATCCCGGAGGACCCGCTCGTCCGTCCCCAGGAGACCGACAGGCTCACGGCATCCGGAGAGGATCCTGATGGGCAGAACACCCGGGGAGAGAATGATGTTGTTACATCGGTCACCTACAGGGAGTTCTATGCGAAATTTTCCGAAAGGTTCGATGAGAAGGCCATCAAGAAGGTCTTTTCTGCAGCGGATGTCGATGGAGATGGTGTATTGAACGAGAGAGAAATGGTCAAAGCACGCACCCTCCTCAGGGAGATATCCGGTGAGGATGACCAAAAAGACCCTGGTCTTCCCGAGAGAATGCCTCTCCAGGCCACGACCAATGAGGATGGGATGTTCAGAATGAAGGTTCCGTTCGGTGAATTCGTTGTGAAGGTCGAAGCCAGGGGCTTCCATCCCGGCAGGGTATCCGTGAGGATATCCCCAAGGATGGACGAGAACAAGGTCAGGATCGTCCTTGAACCCATTATGAAAGGTCCAGATAAGGACCCGGACCCTGAGCGGATGAAGGTAACGTTCTCCATGATAGACCAGAACTCGGACGGCAACCCGGAGAAGGTGGATCTCGCTGCTGACCTTGACGGCGATGGGATCAACGAGATCGAATTCCATATGATCGATCGCACATCGGACGGGAACCCGGAATCCGTTGAGTGGGTCCTTGACGTACCAATGGAGATGTGGGAGAAGATAATGGGAATGGTCATGATGTTCATCAAGAACCAACAAGGGGGGTGGGATGGTATACCCACGATGCCGGAGGATCTTGAGGAATGGGAGGACGAGGACTATGGGAACGATGATCTCCCGTTCGACCTCTCGATCCTCGAGGAGATCTTCGGAACGGATGACGAGATGAAGGATGACGTATCACCAGCCGAAACCGATGATGCTTCCGATGGTAATGAGGAACCATCGGCGGTCTCCGAGAAGGGATCTGCATCCGCTGTGGGCATTCCTGTCTTCGAGGTTCTGGCAGTGGCCAGCATACTGTTGCTCGTCATGGCCGGGATTCTTGGGATGGTCCTTTTCATTCGCAGAAAAAGGAACTAGAGGCCATATCTATAAAAGATGGAGGCTCCACTATCTTCAGGCAGGGGGCTCAAGACTGGCACTCATTTCTACAGCTATCAAGGGATTCGACCAGGAGATAGGGGGCGGGATACCGAAGGGGTCCATCATACTCCTGTCCGGAACCCCTGGGACATACAAGTCCTCCATGGCTTTCGGCATACTCCATAAGGCAGCTCTCGATGAGGGCTCGGTGGGATTGTACCTTCTGCTGGAGCAGAGCATGGGCTCCCTCCTGTCCCAGCAGGAGAAGATGGGGCGTACAATGGATGAGGTGGGTAAGAAGAACATCATAGTTTCAGACGTGGGAAGGATAAGGGCGGCAATGGACAAGTTCTCCACGAACGGGGATTGGATGGAGGCCTTGAGGTCCTATGTGGAATATCTGGTGGAGCAGAGGCATGTGGAGCTACTCGTCATAGATTCGCTACCGGTCCTGGAGATCCTGGCGGGAGAGGAGGACCGGAGGAGCTTCCTTTTCAACCTCTTCGAATGGATGAGAGACCTTGGCACCACCAATTTCCTTATACATGAAAAGACCAGCCTTAACGGCGAGTACGGGGAGGAGGAATTCCTTTCGGACGGTATATTCCAGCTCACATTGAGCCCTGTGGGAGAGGTGGACCTCCAGAGGAGGATACGCTGCATCAAGATGAGGAGCATGGCACATAACACTTCCATGTTCGCTCTGGAGATGAAGGAGGGCAACTTCAGGATCTCCCCGGCCATATGAACGAACCCGAGGAGGGTATGTTCGGAAAAAGTATTATCAATCCCTTCCTGCAATCATGAGGAGGTGTGTCCATGACAGATTTCGAACCAGAGGAATTCCGGATAAAGAGCGATAGGGAGTGCCCCAGGTGTAGAACGGAACTGTATATCGTGGAAAGAGGTGGCGAGTCCCTTGACGTATGCAGCGAGTGCCATGGCATCTGGTTCGATCCCAGGGAGCTTGAAGGCCTGGTAGGAGAGGACAGCCCTGTTGAACTCCTAATAAGGATCACTGGTTCCTTGAAGGGGGAGGAGCTTCTATGCCCGGTCTGTGACATGAAGATGGTCACCAAAGAGGTATACGACGTGTACGTCGACCTCTGCGAGAAATGCGGCGGGACATGGTTGGATGCTGGCGAGACGGAGAAGGTATGGGAGAGGGATGAGAGGTCCAGGCATCCCTTCGACATGCAGCCTGAAGTGATCGACCGGAAACATTTCTGGGACAAGTTCAGAACCAAATACCAGGGATTCGATACAAATAAGGGGCAATGAACGACCAATTCAAGAACGATCTGGGGACGAGGGATCACTTTTTCCTCATCCTCTGGTATGGCCGGTCGGGCAGGTCGCCTTTGAACAGGCATCTCGTGCATCTGTAGGAATTGTAGGATTTAGAGATGGTCTCCGACCCGCATAAAGGGCATCTGTACTCCAGAAGGGAACCGTCGTTCTCGAGGAACTCCCTGACCTTTACCATGCTGATCTTCCAAAGGTTCGCTTCCTTGGGGGTCTCCTCCTCTCTTCGCGGCTCGAGAATGCCTATATTGTAAAGATACAGGGTGATATCCCTTCCCTTTACGAGACGGGTCGCAAACTTGTCGAAGATCCTCTGCACGGTGACGCATTTCTCATCATTGAACTTCTCGGATAGCATTTCCATTATGGACCTTACTACCTCGTTGCTGTGTTCATCTATCTGAGTTGGCATACCCATCACCAACATACCTTGTCGAGCCTTGACTGAACCAAGGGGTATAAGTGAACCCAAATAAAAGTCTATTGAAATCGGGACGGGATGGAAGTTGCATCAGGTCCTGTGCGCAATGATATCAAGGACCTTCGTCAGATCGGGAGCCTGGACCACGAAATCCGCCGCAGTCTCGACCTCTCTGTTCTCGGGCCGAAAGGCTATCGAGAGATCAGCTGCCCGGAACATGGAGATGTCCACGACGGAATCTCCCACGGCCACGACGGGTCCGTGTACGGTGTCCTCTCCTATCATCCTCCGGACCACGGAGCCCTTGTCGATCAAGGGGACCCTGAGGACACCTTCTCCGGTCAGCGTTCCGTCATCACGAGTGTTCAGTCCGTTGGCTACATAACCAGCGAATCCCCCCATGACGGCGAGCCTGCAGGCCAGGAGATCCAAACCCCCGCTGATGATCACCGTTTCAGCCCCCGCATCGATCAGTCCGGACATGCATTCCCCGAACCCATTCATCAACGTGGCCGATCTCAGAATTCTTTCCACATCCTCCACCCTTGTCAGACCCCTGTCCATCCACATCCGGATATCTCGCCTCATGAACTCCAGATCATCTATCTCCCCTCTCATGTAAAGTTCGAATGAGGCCTCGTTGAAGGTACCGATGGCATCGTGGACGAGCCTCCAGGAACTCCTCTCATGGACAAGGACCCCATCCATGTCGAACAATATGAGCGGCCTGTCCTTTTTCATGTGAGCCCTACCAGAATAACAGGAACCAGGCCGACACGGGTGGGCGCCCTGGTCCGTCGTCGGTAGCTCCGTAGGACCCCTCCGTCCCGGTTCCCAACGAGCGTTGGGAATCTACGGTTAGGCTGCTCCCTTCCGGGCCTGACCCGGT
>JAFGLL010000036.1 GCA_016928095.1 Thermoplasmatota archaeon | reverse complement strand
GATAAGCGTTCATCCTCAGATGTCAGGGTGATCTCGTTCTCAGATAGTTCTCAACCGACCTGTCGTAGGTGGCTTCCGCCTGTTTCGAGAAATAGCATGCAGGAAGCTCCCTTCTTCTCCTGTGATAGGCGATGCATTCGCAACAGCGTCCTTTTCTATCGCATGGGTAGCTACAGTTGCACACCTTCAGGTTATCCTCGATGTTGCACTCCATGAGGTCAGAGGGGAAAGGAGATAATTAAAAATGGGGGATGGGTGAGGGCATCCCCCGCTTCCGGTATTGGGAAGGTACTGTCCTCTTTCCTCTCATCAGGAATGCGACACCGCAGAGGGCAAGAACGGACATCATTATTATGAGAAGGGTGCTGACGACCGGGTTCCTGTTCACGAGCTCTTTCAGGATGAAGCTGCCCTTCACATCGACCACGGTCCTTGCGACATTATTGTCCGCCTCGCCACCGTTGACGAACTGGTCATGGCTCTCGATGATAATATTATCGGAATCGATGACCATCTCGATCACATGGTGTCCCGATGAGGCGACCCAGGTGAAGACGACGATCTTTACGTCCTCCGTACCATGTTGAAGGGACCTCAGCGTGGAAACCTTCTTCTCGACGCCGTCCACCAGGAACTGCACTTCAACGTTCTCGGCCGAGATATCCCCGGTGTTCTCCACCTTCACGAGGAACGTCACCGTGTCACCTGCCTTGGGTCTCTCATCGTTGTTGGGATATGAGACCTCGATCCCTGTGGTGAACCTCAGGTCGGGGAACAGTATATGGAACCTGCAACCCATCACATCTTTGTCCTCCATACCGCTCGCTGACAGATATATGGATACACCCTCCTCATTATCGGTCTCGAAACCGGGAGCCTTCAATGTCACATGGACCCATGCGGTCTGTCCCATATCCAGAATGATGGTCATCTCCCTGATCTCCCGGGACCCTCCCATGGAGCAGTCATGTACGTAATAGACATCGGTCATCGAGCTTGAGACCACCAGAGGCGATCCGAGATCGCAGGTCACTATGTTGCAGGTCTGGTCAGGTGTGTTCGAGACAGAGGATATCCTTCCGACCCAGCCGTAATACAGAGGGCCCATGGAGTCCGAGAGGGGGTCGTATCCCGAACCGATCCTGATATCCACCGTATCGATGCCGTTCCCGTGGTTCGTGACCGTGTAAACGAAGGTCTTCTCGACCTCCGGAGCGATGTTGGCGGTCATCTCGTCATCCCCATCGTATGTCCTGATATCGATGTCGAAGGTCTGGTTAACGAATATCACGGCGTATATCGTCATGGAGGACCCGATCCCCTCAATGCTGATGCCCATGACGTACGACCCGGTCCGGGTCGCTTCCGGGACTCGGAGCCGACCATGGACCGTCATCTTGCTGCCCTGATCGATATCGAAGGTCCTCTGATCGTGACCTGCTGCGTTCTGAAAGGTGAGGTTCCATTCCAGGGGTATCTCCTGCGCTGTTAAGGTCGCCACATCATCCCCGTTGCCCATGTTCAGTATGTCGATGTGGATGTCCTTCACGGTCCCCGGATCCATGCGGACCTGTTTCCCATCCTTCACGATGGCTTTAAGGTCGAACACCTGGTTTACTATGGTGGTGAACGAGCAGTCCGTCCTTATATCGGGGGATCCGATATCATGGACCGTGAGATGTGATACGAGCTTCATCTCGGCCTTCGCATCGGCGGGGGCACGGATCCTCACGGGAACGTTCACGGTCTGTCCCTGATAGACCCTGATCGGGTCGCTGAGATGATATATGTTCCATCCCGGGAGCTTCCCGTCAATGACCATCAGGACCTCGACCATCTCCTTGTTGCCCAGGTTGGAGACCATGGCGTTATAGGTGACCGTCCCGTTTGGATCGACATATTTTGTGTCCTTGTCCATCTTCACCGAGATATCGCTCTGCTCTCCCACAAGGAGATAGAGGTCGTCCTTCCTGGTGATCTCCTCTATATCGGATACCTGGCTCACCCTGGATGTCGCCCTGACCTGGATCGGGATGACTGTCCCTCTCGCTGCTCCTGCGGGACAGGAGACCTTTACCGTGAAGGTCTTTCCGGAAATCCCACCGAACTCCTCCACTAGCATTTGCGCTGACAATCTTGCAGATGCTTTCAGGGGATCGGACCCCAGGATGAACCAGTCCCACCCGGCGTCCATCGGGGGTTCGGACAGGGAGATGTCATACGTATCATTGAGGGATCCCCTGTTGAGAATGGAGAAGGTGTAAACCTCCTCTCTCCCGGGAGGGACCCTGTCCCATTTCTTTCCGTTGAGAGGGTTCAACGGGTCCATGGAGACCTCCTTGAGCCACTGAAGGTCCATATCCACACAGAGATCGAGAACGGTCATTGTGGTTATCGAATCCCTGGCGAATATGTCACTGGAGGAATTGGCGGTGATGTTGATCCTTGTCATCTCTCCGATCCTTCCTTCCCATGGGGTACGGACGTGGAGAACCAGATCAGCTGTCTCCTGAGATGCGAGCCTCACATGATCGGGATCATCGTTACCCTTCTCCGCCGGCGTGTCCAGCCAGGCGGACCAGCCTTCTGGGACTGAGTTACCCTCTATCCTGACATATATCATGTCGCGGTTCAGTTCCGTCTGACCCGAGCCAATGTTCTCGATCGTGATGTTGTAGATGACCTCCGAATTCGGACCGGCGGATCTCACCATGAGGTCCCTGGAGCCGTCCACACCCATCTTAGGGTACATATCGATACCGTAGGATATCTGCGGGTTGTAGAAACCGGTCCTGTTGAGATTGCAGTGGAACTGCGGCCAGTCCTCCTGGCCCACGAGAGACCTCCCACCGGCAGATATGCAGTACACATGACCTTCGGAGTCACCTATCACGACCTCCATCATACCGTCAAGGTCTATGTCGGCCACAGCGGGAGAGGATATGCCTATGGGCGCCTCCGTCTCAAAGACCCAAAGGACATCGAAATCCTTCCCGTCCCCGGGATAGTGCTCTCCATCATCGACCCCGTCGGAAGGATCGCCGTCCAGGCAGAACACCTTTCTCGAATCCGAACCTATTATTATCTCGCACTCTCCGTCGTTGTCTATGTTGCAGATGGCAGGCGATGATAGTATCCTCCCCCCTGTATCGAAGGTCCACAGCGGTGTATGCCACTCGGCATCCATGACGTAAAGGAGTCCGCTGTCGCAACCGAAGACCACCTCGTAATCAAGATGCTCCTCGTTGGCACTGAGCTTGGAGAGTTGGAGGTCCGCCACTGCGGGGGAGGAGAAAATGGATGAAGGCCTCCCGCTGAGCGTGTACTTCCAGTTGATCTTCCCGGAGGGGGTGGCGCAGGCAAGGACCCCCCACCAGCCAGTCCATTGATAATCCATTCCGTCCGAAAGGCCGATGAAGGTCTCTATCTCGGGATCCCCCGACACGTTGGCGATCGCCGAGGTCGCATAGGATTGATGCAGCAGTTGAAGCGAGAAGCTCTCATCGTAATTGGGTTTCCCCTCGGCGTTCTCGCCTTGCCTCACCCATACCCTGAAACCCCTGTCATGATTGCCGATGATCAGCTCCGTATCCCTCTCCCTGGAAATCTCGGGATCTATGAGGTACGGGCCGTCCCAGAAATCACCGTCAAGGTCCTGGGCAACGACGGAGCAGCCTATGAGACCGCCCTCGCCTCCGGTCGGGACCTCTTCCCTGAAGATCGCGCCTCCATCCACCTCGAACGCCTCGAGCCATCCTCTCTTTCCCGCATCGTCGGATGCAAGGATGATCTCGAGGTCCTCCTTGTTCCCCGTCCATTCGCCCTCGAGGTCCGTGATGCAAGGCGTTGAAAAATAATGCCCCGTCGTGAGCCCTTTCTTCCACTGCTTGTCACCATCCGCCCCTATACAGAGCGCTCCGTCCTTCACGCCTATGATGATCTCGGGAGTGTCCCCGAGGTTCACATCGGCGGCAATGACCGATGAGAAGATCGGCGGGGCCATGAAATCCAGGTTCTGGTCCTTGCACAGGAGGGTCAGGTCCTCGATCACGTCATCGCTGTAAGGATAATCCCAGAAAAACCCGCCATCCGGTTCAAGGGTGTAGATGAGGTCACCGGACGAGGCTATGACCACTTCGAGGTCACCATCGTTGTTCAGGTCCACCAGAGCCGGCGATGAGGTAGCGTGATCCTCGGCCTCGGAGAGTGTTTGCATCCATTCCAGTGAACCCCCCGTCCTTCTGGTGGACGGAGGTGGATCGTTGGTGTCGCCATTGGTGTCCAGTGGTCCGATGTCCTCCTTTCCCTTCAGAAGGTCCCTCTTGGAGTTCATCCACAAGGTGTACATCAGTTCCATGGGGTCCTCTTCTCCAATGGTCCGGTGTATCAGAAACCCGCCAAGACCAAGAGAGATCGTTACGAGCACAGCACCGATCACGAGCAGTCTTCTATCCGTCGTCCTTGTGGTGTTCAAGAGATCCACCTCCTTAACAATTCTACAGGTTTATCGTGTATATTTAAGAATATCTGTGTAAATTTTGTATCGTTCTTTGTATTTCTTCCAAGAAATTGTGTAATAAAAAGGGTTCAATTCTCACGACGTACCACAAATCATATATAATGTCGGACCCTTTTTCAGGTCGGGTAACGGAGGCATTGTTTTGGGTGATCGGATGAACATCATCATGGAAAGGAGAAGTGTACGAAAATATCATGGTGACCCCGTGGAAAAGGGTGTCATCGAACGGATCCTCAACGCAGCCGATGCCGCCCCATGCGCCAACGGTAGAAGGTCATGGCATTTCGTGGTGCTTGATGACCGGGAGGTCCTTGACAGGGTCCCTTCGTTCCACCCTTATTCCAGGATGGTCCTGGAAGCCCCCCTTGCCATCCTGGTATGTGCCGATACCTCTTTGGAACCGACGGAAGGATACTGGGCCCAGAACTGCTCCGCTGCGACGGAGAACATACTTCTTGCCTCCACTGCAGAGGGTCTTGGGTCCGTATGGCTCGGTATATATCCCAGGATGGACCGTATCAGCGGAATGAAGAGGCTGGTGGGGACGCCGGAGCACATGGTCCCCTTCTCCCTCGTTGTTATAGGGAAATCGGGGGAGAGGAAGGAGCCGCATGGAAAGTGCGACCCTTCAAGGGTCCATCACAACTCCTGGTAGCATCTTCTCATCATATGAGAATCGGGATATTACCCTTTTATAACAGGGAATTCCATGACATGGATGGGTGCCTGAATGAACGAGGAGATGACCTTCGTCATCTGCGGAAGAAGATTGGTCCTTCCTGCCACACCGGACCCCATTGGACCTCTGCTCGATGACGACATACCCGAAGGCATCCCGGAGAACGGCGACACTGTCCTTGGACCGGGAACGAAGAGGACCGAAGGGACCGTAAAGATGACCCCCAAGCGGAAGAGACACCTCAAGAAGTAAGCCGGGGCTTCCTGATGGGTTCAAATTTTTCGGGGTAAAATGGTATTTAGACCCTCGTCGTTCATCCTTCAGTGATATCATGGCAGGAAAGGTCGCATTGTTTGCGTTCAACGGGGACCCCATGTGCGTCATCCATGTCCTCCTGAACACACTGGACATGCATGACAGAGGATACGATGTCAGACTTGTGATCGAAGGGGCGGCCACGAAGCTCGTGGCATCCATGAGCGTTCCCGACGACCCTCTTCACGGCCTCTATACACAGGTAAAGGATAAGGGGCTGGTCCACTGTGTGTGCAACGCTTGTGCCAGCAAGATGGGTACGCTTGCTTCCGCAAATGAACAGGGGCTGCCGGTCGGCGGACCGATGATGGGTCATCCTTCCATGGCCGAATACCGGGATGAGGGATACGATATTCTGATCTTCTGAGATAGAAGGAGGTTGAAACATGGCTTTCAAGTATATAACGGAAAAAGGACCGGCAAGGGCATACATGATGGCGAACGAAGCTGTGGTGAGGGCAGCCCTGGAATCCGATGTGAAGGTCTATTCCACTTATCCGGGGTCCCCGACCGTCGAGATCCTGTCCACCTTCGAGGGGGCACTCAAGCATTACGACCTCAGGATGGAGCTCTCCGTGAACGAGAAGGTAGCCCTCGAGACCGCGGCCGGTGCGTCCTTCGTGGGAATGAGGTCCTTTGTCTCGATGAAGAGCGTGGGGGTGAACGTCGCATCGGATGCGCTTTACGTCCTGGCCTACACGGGCGTGAAGGGTGGATGTGTGCTCCTCCTCGCCGACGACCCGCATGCTCATTCTTCCCAGTCCGAGCAGGACGGGAGATGGTTCGGTTACACCTCCTACCTTCCAATGTTCGACCCTTCCTCGCCGCAGGAAGCCTACGACATGGTGAAGGAAGCCTACGATCTCTCGGAGAGATACTCAACGTTGGTACTCCTTAGGACCACGACCAGGGTCAACCATCAATCCGGTATCGTCGACATACAGATGATGAACAGGACCCCTATAAAGAAAAGTGACTGGGGTAACGACCACAATTACACTGCCGTCGGAGTGACGGCAAGGGCAGGCAAGCTCGACATGCTTCGGAAGATGGAGGAGATGAAGGGCTTTTCCGAGGGGACACCCTTCAACAGGCTCCAGTATTTCGACGGTGAGGACCTTCATGAGGGAGCACCGCCCCGGGACGAGGGTTACGAGCTGGGTATAGTGACCTCTGGGGTTCCCTACAACTACACCGTCGAAGCCCTGGGAAAGCTCGGTATCAGGGCAAGGATATTGAAGATCGGTCTCATCAACCCGGTACCTTCCAGGAAGATATCGGAGTTCCTCGCACCCCTTAAGAAGGTCATGGTGGTGGAGGAGCTCTCCCCGTACCTCGAAGGGTTCATTAGGGGTATCTGCAAGGACGCGAACCCTTCGGTGGAACTCATGGGAAAAGGGTTCGGACCTTTCACGGAATACTCCGAATACAACATCCCCATGCTCGTGGAAGCTCTCTCTCTCGCTTCGGGAAGACCGATGCCCTTCGACTACAGGTCTCATGTGAAGAAGATGGAAACGCTTGCCGATATCCTTCCCATCAGGCCCCCCGGTTTCTGCGCCGGGTGTCCTCACCGAGGGACCTTCACCTCATTGAAAAGGGCAATAGGGAGCACGCCCATCTTCTTCTCGAATGACATCGGGTGCTACACTATGCTCGTTCTTCCACCCATCGAATGGTCGGATTCCCAGCTGTGCATGGGGGCGTCCCTCGGGATAGCGGCAGGCGTGAACTACGGTGCCAACAACAAGGTGGTCTGTGCCATCGGGGATTCTACGCTCTTCCATGCCGGCATTCCCGGGATAGCCAACGCGGTCCACAACAAACACGACCTGACCCTTGTGGTCCTTCACAATTCTGTCACCGCCATGACCGGACAGCAGACCCATCCCGCCCACGAGCTGACGGTAGCCGGAAAGGAGGGCATCTCGATAGACATAGAGCGCATGCTCAGGGGTTTGGGGATCGAAAAGATCGTTAACCTCAACGCCTTCGAGATACGAAAGAACCTAAAGCTCATGAAGGAGGCACTGGATTTCAAAGGTGTCTCGGCGATCATCTCCCACGGGGAATGCGCGCTCTACCATTTCAGGAATCTCAGGAGGGAGGGGGCCCAGCCGGTTCCTTTCTACGTTGACAGGGAGATCTGTAAAAGACCCTACAACTGCATCAAGGACTTCCTGTGTCCGGCCATCTCCATCGATGAGAGGGACGGGACCTCGAGGATCGCCCCGGAAATATGTGTTGGATGCGGTGAATGCGCACAGATGTGCGGCTTCGGCGCCATAAAGTCAACTGCTACACTTCACGGTGGGGAAAATAAGGTATACTACACAAAAGCGGACCATGACGAGTTCTTGAGGTCGAAGGAGGTGGGCAAATGAAGGGGTCCTTCAATATGATAGACTGCGGGGTCGGCGGACAGGGGGTCGTCATGATGGCAAATATCGTCGGGGAAGCGTGTGTCCGGGCCGGACTGAGGGTCATTTCCGGGGAACTGCACGGCCTCTCCCAGAGGAACGGTTCCGTCATTGCCCATCAGAGGATAGGTGAGACGGCGATATCACCTCTGGTCCCATACGGTGAGGCGGATGTGATACTCTCCCTTGAACCGATGGAAGCTCTCAGGTACCTCTATTTTCTGAAACCGGGAGGTCTTGTGATCACCAACACGAACATGATACACCCTCCGACGGAGACGCAGATGCTCGCAAAGGGCGAGAAGGAGAGATACGTCAGATATGATGAGGTCGTCGAGAGGATACGCGCCTCCGGAGCCAGGATCGTTGAGGTCGACGCGCTGGAGCTTGCACGTGAAGCGGGGAACCCCCAGACCGAGAACGTGGTGATGGTGGGGGCCCTTGCGGCTGTTCCCGAAATCCCGGTGGGAAAAGAGCACATGCTCGAAGCCGTGAAGGACAATGTCCCCAAAAATGCGCTGGACGTGAACGTCAGAGCCTTCGAACTGGGATACGGTTCCTTTAAACCTGGTACCTGAACATATCTTGCACCCTGTTCGAAAATGGGGGTCCTCACCCTTTCCTCCATCAGTCCAGTTTAAATAACATGGGGTCAATCCTCAACAGGGGCCATGTTTTGGAGTTCAAACGCGAGGTCTTCAATGTCCCGAACAGTCTTTCATTTTCAAGGATACTGTTACTCCCCTTTCTAGCCCTGTTGACCTACATGAGATGGGATTTCATCTTCCTTGTTTCCTACATCCTCATAGGGAGCACGGATTACTTCGACGGAAAGATAGCAAGGAGATGGAACATCACCTCCGAGTTCGGCAAGACCATCGATTCCGTGGCGGACCTGCTCTTCTACCTTGGGACGCTTGGATTCGTATATTTCTGGTTCCCGCAGATAGTGACGGGGAACCGTTACATGATCATGATCTTCTTCGTCTTCCTTATCGGATCGTTCGTGGTCTCCTGGATCAAGATAGGAAAGCCCATTCTGATGCACACCAACCTTCTGAGGCTTAACGCCGTCTTGGTGTATTTCCTTGTGATCGTCTCGTTCTTCGTGACTTTCCTCGGGATCGGGGAGAGAGCAATTCCTGTGTACTTCGGGACGGTGATCCTTGCCATATATCTGCTGGCTTTCGGGGAGGAGATCCTGATATTCCTTTTCTTTGGTGACGTCGACCGTGATACCAGGTTCATCTGGGAACTCTGGGGTGGGAACAGGGACAAATAGGAAGAAGGGGGGAGGCTCACGTTATGGATATCCTCATCTGGTTCGAGTTCATCGTCACGATAACCATCCTGATGCTGATAGCCAGGAAAAGCCTCTGGGTCGCGCTTTCCTTTTCCGCACTGGTCCTGGGGCTGATATCGATATCCTTCCTTGACCTCTCGGTGATAGTGAGCGACACCCTTTCCGATCCATCGATAATCCTGCTTGCGTTATCGGTCGGTCTCATAGCGGTGATCGGCGGGGCCCTGGAGATGACAGGCCTCATCGATGACATGATGTCCAACACATCACTGAAAAGGAGATCTGCACTCCTGGCGATACCGGCCATGCTCGGGATGCTCCCGATACCCGGAGGGGCGCTCCTTTCCGCACCTGTGGTACAGAGGGGGGCGGGTGATGCAGATGGGGACGTGAAAGCCGGCATCAACGTCTGGTCGAGACATCTGGCTGTTCTCTTCTATCCCCTGGGTACGCTCCTTGCAACGACGAAGATGGCCGGTCTTGACCTCTACGAGGTCCTTCTGTACATGGTCCCCGGGCTGATACTAACCACCGTTCTTACATGGGTCTTTTTGTTGCGGAAGGTTGAGAACGGGAGGATAGCGGAGGGCAGGAAAAGCAGGAAGAAGTCCATGATACCGGTGCTTCTTATCCTCTCGGCGCCCGCCGTCCATGCTTCGATGATGTACATCTTCCCGTCGGTGATGGAGGAGATATTCCTGTTCATGGGAGTGTCTTTGAGCCTTTTACTGATACTGATCGTCAAGAGGAAGCGGCTGTCGTATCTCATACCGGTCTCCAGAAAGATGAAGGCATGGAACTTCGCGCTGATCATCATGGGGATGTTCCTGTTCCTCCGGATATTCAACGCATCGGATGCCCCAGATGCCATCTCCACGCTTCCGCTTTCGAGACCGCTTCTTGTGGTGTTTGCGGGGGGCCTGCTTGGGGTTGCCACGGGAAGGGTGAACATACCGATATCGATCATGCTCCCGATACTGGTTGCAGCAGGGACCATTATCGATAATGTGACCTTCACGATACTCTTCTTCAGCATCTTCATAGGGTTCCTTGTTTCACCTGTACATCCGTGCGTGTCCGTGTCTCTCGAGTATTTCAGGACGGACTATGTTTCGGTGCTGAAGAGAACGATGATACCTGCGGGGATCGCGTGGGCTGTTTCTCTCGCGGCTGCTCTGATACTGATCTGAGCGAATCCGTGGTCCGGAATAACGGGTACTTCTGATGAGGTCACGGCTTCCGTTGAAAAGATAGATATATCCACCAATTCTTGGCTTTCATAAAGCTGTTTCATTATTACTTCATGAAGTGAGGAGTGGTCATGGTCTCCTTCAAGGTTGGTGTCATCATCGACCGACCGGTCGATATGGTTGTCAAGGCGTTGATGAACCCAGATAATTTCCCCTTCTGGCAAACCGACCTTGAGAGGTTCGAGGTAATGGAACGCAAACCGGGCGAGGTCGGATCGATAGGTCACCTGCATTATTCACAGAATGGAAAGAAGTACGTCATGGAGGATAGAATGGTCCACTGCGAGCCCGGGAAGAGATACGTTTCCCGGGTGACGGGTGACGCGATCAGTGCAACTGTCGAGACCGATCTTATCTCGTCGGGCAAGAGGACCGAAATGATACTTACTTGGACTGGAAAGGGCAAGGTCCTGTCGTTGAGATTGCTGTTACCTTTCCTGAAAGGGAAGATGATCAGACAGTCAAAAAAGGAATTGGAAACATTTAAACATCTAATTGAAACTAGGGGAAGCGATTTC
>JAFGLL010000035.1 GCA_016928095.1 Thermoplasmatota archaeon | reverse complement strand
CTCAGAACAATAGATAAAACTTCCCCTGTAAGTTAATACCGTCGATAATGATGAAACGTTGAACGACCCCTGAACACTTTATCGACCCGGCAGAATAATACTTTCGGCCACCCCCGTCCAATGTAGCGAGTTATCTATACCCCAGGAAAATGGTGCAGGGGAAGGGATTCGAACTTCCGCAAAATTGTAAATTTTGCTCATCTTGAGACTTCTCGATATTTTTGATGGAACGAAGTCTCAAGACCGACCGGGTTCGAATCCTTCCGAACAATTTACCCCTTGACCGTTTCACGGATCAAGGGGATGAAAAATGGTGCAGGGGAAGGGATTCGAACCCTCGAACCACTAAGGACTGGACCCTGAATCCAGCGCTTTTAACCAGGCTGAGCTACCCCTGCAGATTACCCGGTTTTCTCCTCATCGGGAAACCCCTATTTATAACATACCGAGATCATGGATCATCTAACCATTGATGACCTTTTCCTTTGCCTTCCTGTATTCCTCTTCCGTAAGCTTCCCTTCATCGTGAAGAGCCGACAATCTGCCCAATTCCGTAGAGATCGAAAAGGTCCTGATAAACTCTCTCCTGTTCAGACCGGAACTCACTCCTTCGGCTGTCATTTTCACAGAATCTACAAACCTGATGACCTGGGACCGTATATATTCGTCCTGGACCGGACCTTGCCCCGCATTGATGGCATGCACTGTCAGTTCTGTCCCTCCGGCCTGGCCCGCTCTCACATTGATGTCCATTCTGAGAGGATTGTAATTGTCGAACCTGCTCTTTTCCGTTACGGAGACCCACTTATCTTCCCTATCCACCACCCTCCATCCCAGCTCCTCCACCACATCCAGGATTATATCCATCAGAGGTATCTCCCCCTCATTGATGATATCTGACCCAATGTATTCGGACATCCAAACCCACTCAGCATATGATATATGTACTTATCCAGTATTTACGGGTATTGTCGTTACCAATAAGAAAGTATCAGAAGAAGTTTTCCGTCTATGTCCCGAAGATCGGGATGGACCCTCACATGTTATAACCCAAGAAAGAGAAAGAAGCAGGCAAGGGAGAGAGCAAGAAGGAAGGAATTCGGGCGTGGAGGCAAAAAATTAAGCTTTCCCTTGCCTTTTGGGTGATCTACTCTGAACATAATATCCAGGAGGTCCGTTTTAATAATTTACGGTTCAACCTTGAAAGGACATGGAGCCTTGTGAACGATCGGGAATAGATTGAAATAAGTACCGAAATATCTTTCCTGGATCATCATGGACCACAACAGGAGCGGAAATACCATCGTTGCCAGGATGTTCCCCGGTGAAGATTATCTTTTGTGTCTGGGGGAGCTTTGCATCAGCGCAAATGCAATGGCAGTGGTCGTCATATCATCCATAGGACAGTTGAGGAATGTGGAACTCGGTTACTTCGTTGGACCGAGTGACTATTCCCCGGAGATGTTCGAAGGTCCCTGTGAACTTCTTTCCGTATCGGGTTCCATCATAGTTCAGGACAATATTCCCATCCCACATCTTCATGCGGTCCTTGGGAACCGAGACAAGAGCGTGATAGGGGGTCATCTCATCTCGGGGAAGGTCGAGATAACCAACGAGACCGTGCTCGAGATCATAGATGTACCCGTCTCAAGGAGGCTGGACCTCTCCACCGGGTTGATGGACCTTGTTCCCTGAAACCTTCGATCTATCATCCCATCTCTGGAGGAATATACCGCTAGAAATGAGGAGTAGGCCGATCAAGGTGCTCGGCAATATCCTCTCTCCCAACAACCAGGCTATGAAGAACAGCGATATGAACGGACCCAGGTATATGAGGTTAGATATCTTCGAGGTGTCGCTTGAGAGCCTCAGAGCGTATAACCATATCAGGAACGTGATACCCATCTCGAAGATACCTATGTAAGCTGCACCTGCTAGGCCCGCCCATCCATCCATATCGAGACCGAAGGTCAACAACACGAACACAATAGTCAAGATGGTCCCGAAAAGGAAGTTCAAAAAGAGCATGACCATTCCGTCCTTTTCGTCCCTGAGGTTCATTATCCAGTAAACGGACCATATCACGGCTGTGGACAGTCCGATCCCCAGACCCAGAGGGTTGAGGATACCTTCGGTGAAGAAGCTCCCCCTTGTGGTGATCACCACGACCCCTGCGAAAGATAAAGCTATGGCAGCGAGGGACAGTTTATCGATCCTCTGTTTGAGGACCAGAATGGAAAGGACCGTCAGTATGATGGGCCATGTGTAGTTCAACGCCTGCGCTTCCTGCGCCTTCAATATGTCATAGGTCCAGAACAGCAGAAGATAGTAGATGAAAGGGTTCAGGGCCCCTGGCAGCATACTGAGCATCTTCTCCCTCCGCGTCATGGACATTATCCTCCTGGCCCTCCCCGTCAGGACTATGAGCGTTCCAAGTAAAAAAGTGGAGAAGATCGAAGCGAGGACCACCAACGTTGGCGGGTCCATGTGTCTCAGGGTCATCTTGAAAACGGACGCTACGGTGGACCAGATGAGGACCGCGAGGATCCCAAGAAGATACGCCTTTTTCTGTCCGTCCACCCGCCTCTATCGTACGACCTGATATATCAATGGTAATATCGAAGATGTCTTTTTATAGTCAAGGTCCGATTTTTAGTACATGGCGGCAGTTGTGGTGATGGATGTTTTCAAGAACTTCGGGGACCTCAAGGCGCTGGACAGGGTCTCCCTGAAGATAAGGGAGGGGGAGTTCTTCGGCCTGCTCGGACCGAACGGTGCCGGGAAGACGACACTTCTTCGGATACTCACCGGTCAACTGGAACAGGACAGTGGGGAGGTGAAGGTCCTAGGAGTGAGCAGCAGTGAGCGGCTCAGGGTCAGGGAGAGCTGCGGTATCGTGCCTGAATCCGAATCGCCCCCATCCTTTCTGACCGCACGCGAGTTCCTTGAGCTTGTCTGCAAGCTGAGGGGCATCAAGGACGCTGAAGAGAGGATCCGGAGATGGTTCACCTTCTTCATGATGGAGGAGGGAAAGGATGTCCTGTGCAAGGACCTATCCAAGGGACAGAGGCAGAAACTGATGCTGTCATCGGCCTTCATCCACGAGCCAAGGCTCCTCTTCCTTGACGAGCCGTTCATAAACCTTGACCCGATATATCAGAGAAAGGTGAGGGATCACCTTGATTCTGTGCGCAGGGAGGGGGTCACCGTGTTCATGTGCACCCATATCATGGACCTAGCCGAGAGGTTATGCGAGAGGGTGGCGGTGATAAACAACGGCAGGATAACGGTCATGGGAACCATCGATCAGATCAGGAAGGGCAAGGGTGAAGGTCTTGAGGACATTTTCATCCGGTTGGTGGAGAGTGGTTGAACTGGGAAGGATATCTCGGGACCTGTTCCTCTTCAAATGCATGCTGTTGGAGGAGTATAGGCTTCAGAGGTCCTACGTGGGCAGCTTCGGATCATATTTCTTCCCTCTGGTGATATTCATCCTCTCCTTCTTCCTTGTAGTGATCTTTCCCTTCGAAAGCACACAGAGCTCTTCCGTCATCGATACGGTCCATCTGCTGATGTCCATTTACGGACTCGCCGTCGGAGGTGTAGCTCTCATGGGGGAACAGGTGATGACCCGGAGGTTGGGTCAGGTGAACCTTCTTCTACAACTCCCGCAGGTCCAGAACATTTCTTTCAGGAGGACCATGGCGATATTCTATCTCAAGGAGATCTTTTTCTACCAGCTCTATTCGATGGTCCCCTTCGGCCTGGGGCTTATCGCGGGGGGTGTCGTGGCGGGTCTGCCTCTTACCGGTACATTGTTGGTCTCTCTGACAGTTACCATGGTGTTCGGTCTGGGCATGTCCCTGAGCTTCGCCATCTCCGCACTGCTCACCAGGTCCAGGACCCTTGGGATGCTTGCAGTGGTCCTGATAGCTCTATCCGTTGTCATCCTTGTATGGACGGACCTGGTCGACCCCGTAAAGCTGGTCCATCCTCTGTATTTCCACAAGACAGCGGATCTTGTATGGATCCTTGCGAGCTTCATCGAGATGGTCATCCTCTCCATCTTTGCCATCGTGGTGATGAAGGAAAGGGTGACGTCTCCGGTGAAGAGATATCGAAGTTCCCTCGGGACAATATCCCGCCTTCTCCCGGGTAATGACAGAAAGAAGGCACTTCTTGCCAAGGAGTGGCTCGAGCTTTGGAGGTCAGGCACCCTTGGTCCTGTCATTGCAGGCTTCCTTGCCCCCCTTCTTGCCATATACGGTCTTGTTTACCTGCTGAACCGCGGTCTGGATGCCGATATCCGGTTCAACGTGGTGTTCTTCGGGACCCTCATAGGGTACTTCGGGGTGATGACATATTCATGGTTGAACAATGTGGAGCAGAACGAATCCCTGGATGTCATGCCCGTTACCGTGAGCGAAGTGATCGCAACGAAGCTTCGAACATATTTCCTACTCACCTGTCTTGTATCGACCATCTACATAGTCGCGGTCGGTCTCATCCAGGGTGAGCCCATCTTGATACCGGCAGGGGTCCTGGTGGGGCTTTCCACGAATTTCTATGTGGCCTACGTGACGGCAAGGCTCACCGGTATTCGTACCAACACGATGCTGCTGGATGCCGTCACACTGATGAAGTTCACATTATTGGTGACACCCCCCCTCCTGGTCCTTGTGGTCCTTTCCTTTTACCTGGAGGATGGCACTTTATGGTCCTTATCGGCCGTGATCATCGTATCTGCCATTCTCGTTCTGGCAGGTCTCCTGTTCCGGATGGGGATAGGACCGAGATGGGACGGGGGAAGGTTCGGTTTCTGACGGTCGATGCTCTTATTAGTCTTGAACAGATAACGTGTACCGGGAACAATATGGAAAGCGAGAGGGTTTACAGGGTGGTCCTCGTCGTATTCGCAGTGTTGCTCCTGGTCATGTTGACGTTCCTCGTATCCATGACATATCCCTTCTGGGAGAGGAAAGCACCTCTCAAAGGAGAGATGAAACTCTCGGAGCTCGAGGAGATGGATTTCTCGAACCCTGTGGAGAGGGGAGCGTTGATGGGTGCCCACTGGTTCGGAAGGGTGCAGAGGACCGACGGCAGCTTCATCTACATATTCGATCCGGACAACGGGACCGAGGTCACCAGATATCGATATTCCATTGCCAGGCACTGCGGGTCGATCTACCCTCTTGTCTGGGCGTATCAGTATACACATGATGAGAGGTATCTTGCCGTGGCCGAGCACGCGGCCGAATTCTTGGAGGATCTGATGAGGAAGGATGGCGACCGGGTCTATATCCTCAACAACGGCAGGTCAAGTCTGTTCGACAACGCCCTTGCCCTCATTGCTTTCAGCTACCTTTACAATGCAACCGGCGACCCTGAGCATCTCGAGGACCTCAGGGGACTCGCGAACCTGTGCATGGACCTCATGGATGATAGGGGGAGGTTCGACTACATCTTCGACCCTCTTCTACCAGACGATTTCAGCGAGAACCTGATGGCCTCCGGGGAGGCCTTGCTCGGTCTCGGGCTTGCCGCCGGGTTCACGGGGGATGCGGAATACCTTGAGGGGTTCCAGAGGAGCCTTGGATACCATGTGGAAAGGCTCACCTCGGACGGGCTCGGTGACATGTCCACGGAGTACTATTCCTGGATGTCCTCCGCCTTTTCCAAGGGCTACGAACTGACCAAGAACCGTTCGTACCTGGAAGCGTCCTACAGCTTGACGGACTGGTTGATATCCCACTACTTCGGGACATTTTTTACGACCCAGGGAAGACCGGCACATCTGGTCATGGAAGAACATCCGGAGCTCATCGGCTCCTTCCGGTCCTTCCCCTCGATGAACAGCTGTACATATTCCGAGGGACTGGGCGATGTGATGCATGCTGCCATGTTGGCGAACGATACGGCGAGGTCGGAAAGATACCGGGATGTCCTTCTGAACTCCTCGCGTTTCATCTTGAACCTGATGTACGATACGGATGAGGCAATGAACCTCTCCCAGCCGTATCTGACCGTTGGAGGTTACAGGCACGACCTCTTCGATCGGGTCAATACCGATATGGAGTGGCAGTCAAGATGGATAAGGATCGACTACACACAGCATGCCATAGGGGCCCTGTTCAGGATAATTCGCTATCTACCTAGCACTATCATAGCTGAATATCATGGTTCCTTTTAAATTGCGAAAGAAGACCTCTTTAGAAGGACATTTACCGGTCCTGCCCTCCGAAACTGCCCTATGAAAGCGATATGTTATTATACCAGTTGATGGTAAACCCCATACAGCCCGATATATTCGGGCAAATGGAAATATATATATGTATGGAGAAAGGCGTGGGGGCGATTATAATAGACCGCCTCGAGAGATGTTCGACGCAGTGTGCGCGGATTGCGGACAGACTACCCAGGTTCCCTTCAAACCCGACCCGGAAAGGCCGGTCTACTGCAGGGATTGCTACAGGAAGAGAAAACCTGCCCGCTACTGATGGGTAAGCTGTTCAAGGTGAGAATGCATCGTGTTCGGGCTCCCTGCTCGAACACGATCGGCACCCCGGATTGAGGTCCGAACTTGTAATATTCATATTACAGGTAAAAATGGACTTCTTTTTTTATTTTTATGATTCTTCACATTAGGTGTTGGCTTCGGTGATAGATACCTGAAGCGGTTGCCTTTTAAAGTGATCGTCTTGGAGAGAGAACGAAATTCATAGGTATCCATCCTGAACTTCACGGAAGAAGGATCCGGATGGATACCTGTCTTCAATAAGGATAATTATATCTTGATATACTTCCTTTTGTAAGCATGACCGAGATACTGAAAGCGCTCGTCACCTCCGTATTGGTCATCCTTTTCGTCTTCACCTCCCTGTGTCTTGATGAAGAAAACAAGGATGATGGAACAGAAACCGATAAACCGGTGATAAAGAAGGGTACCCTTAGCTCCGACGAGATATGGGAAGGCAATATCGTGATCGATGAAACGGTCCTGGTCCCCAAGGGCGTCGTGCTGACGATCAACGCAGGTACGCATATCTCTTTCGATCCTTACCGGGGTTACAAGGAACCATGGATGAGGACATCCCTCGGTGTCGACGGAGGGACGATAAAGGCAATTGGCGACCCGGACGGTATGATATGGTTCACCTCCGGGGCCGATGACCCGATCAACGGGGACTGGGAGGGCATCCAGATCGTCGGATCGAACAACTCTATTTTCAAGTATGTGATAGTCGAGTTCGCCGTTCTGGGGATCATGCAGATCGACTCCTCCGTCGAGGTATCACATTCGATCATAAGATGGGTGAATTCGGAAGGACTCTACGCAGAGCGCTCGAAACCGATATACAGATCGAACATGATGTACGGGAACTGCTACCACGACATCGCCCTGGAACAGTACAACCAGGACGTGATGATCGAGGGGAACCACTTTCTCGGGGGTCATGTCTCACTCCATTTCGAGAAGACAGAGGCGATCGTCCAGAACAACCTCTTCACCGGATACGACCTTCCTATAACGGGGGGTATGGATTCTACGGTAACCGTAAGGAACAACAGGTTCCGCAACCATTCCGAACCTGATCCCATAGGTTTCGATGCCACGGTCACCTCTATCATAGATGGGAACGACATGGGGGATGACTCGGTCGCACCCCCGGAGATCGACATCGTCGATATCAGGGAAAAGGAGATAGATTACACCCCGGGCGACCCCGAGGACCTCTATAAATATGTCTTCTCTTCCGAGGATGAGACCCGCTGTATCGTCAAGAAGATCGGAAAGGGACTCAATTTTGGTTGGTCTCTCGTCTTTGCCGAAGGATATCTCTGGAGGTTCAGCCTGGGGTCAGGGACCATCGGCACGCAGCTTGACTTCATCAGGGTCGATCCGGAGACCGGTGATTCGGTTCGTTTCGGGAACGATGTGGTCATGAACCCGAGAGGCCTCACACATGATGACGAGTTCTTCTACGTGAACGATTTCAGCCTTCTGAAGATCTTCAAGTTCAGGCTCAACGGAACCGGCATCGATATCCTTAACTCCTTCGATATACCCGATAAGGAGCTTGGCGGTACGACGGGGTTGACGTTCGATGGAGAGTACTTAAGGTTGCTGAGCCGCGGCGGTTCCATTCTGCACAAGATCACCAGGGACGGTGTCAAGGTCGGTGGAACGACCTTCCCCAACGGGCCGGACGTTGGCCCCCTCGTATGGACAGGTGAATACTACTGGTCAGCATCCGGGGGGCCTAGAGGACTGGGAAAATGGGATGCCGAGGGAAACCTTATCGGTTCCATCTTTCCCGCGGCCGAGGGAACCTGGGCCATTGCATGGGACGGGGAGTATATTTGGACCATCCAGCGGACCTGTGAGATGTGGAATGACGACAAGATCTACAAGATAGAGGTCATAGACGATTCCCTTCCAGAAGATCCTCCTGACGGATGATCGAGATCGTTCCCGAGGGGCTTTTATGAGAGGGGCGTTAAATATCAATTGAGATCACACAATATCCGAGGGTATTCGTCAGTAAGGTAACGGATCCAACCCTCGTCAAATTCTCAGGTTCCAGTTGTCCGTGGAATACTTCGAATTCCTCAGGTCCGCTGCCCTTTTCAGCTCCTTCTCCGTCCACGAGGAGATGTAGTGCTCCCTGTCGGAGACCAGTGAATCAAATACAGCTTTGATCAGCTCATCCATCGAGATGTCGAGCAGGTCCTGTATGCTGGTCACCGGTCTGTAGTTCGAACACGCACCCTTGGTGCTCGATGCGGCTTTGTCCCCTTTGATGTAGGAGAACATCTCCCATTCATTGACCTCGTAGAGGACGGTCCCGTGATGCAGGATCGCCTTCGCGGCCCTCTTCTGGGCCGATCCCGAGATCTTCCTCTTGCCTATCATTATGCTGTTGCCGTCAATGGTTGGATCCAACCCCAACCCCCTGAAGGCTTCCGATATAGGCTCCAGCATCTGGATGTGGCTCCTGTTGACATCATTATCGATCGCTCCAGGTGGGGTGCAGACCGAATATACTATCTCGTTACCGGGTACATGGAACATGGTACCCCCGCTGCTTATTCTTCTGATGACAGGAATGCCGGAATTCTTGCATCTGCTGAGAAAGACCTCTCCCTCCACGCTCTGGGAATTTCCAACGGTCACTGCCTTCCCCTCCCACTCCCAGAGATGTATGACGGGGTCTCCCCCTCCGGACACGTACTCCATAACAACCTCTTCAAGTGCCATCGCGAGATGGGGATGGAGTCTTTCCAGTTCAACTACCCTCCATTTCAATTCGACCACCAACTGGCTCGGAGTGTATCCCGAAGGATGGATATCTTATTTACTTCTAAGAGGTGCCTGCAAGTTCTTTTCCGGTGGCCTGTTCCCATCCACCATACGATTATATCCGAGATGTCCATCAAGGTCCAGGGGCTCTGAATGGATCCTGTCAGAAAGACAAAGATAGTATGCACCATAGGTCCGGTGACCCAGGACGGGGAGATGCTCGGAAAGCTGATGGATGCGGGCATGGATATGGCCCGGCTGAATTTCTCCCACGGGGACCATGTCAGGCACCGCCGGGTGTTCGGTCTCCTTCGGGAACTAGCCGATGAGAAGGGAAGGGACATCTCGATACTCTGTGATATCCAGGGGCCCAAGATAAGGACCGGAGCGATGAAAGAGCCCTTCCTCCTGAACCCCGGTGACACCGTCAGGGTCACTACAGAGGAGGTAAGCGGCACACTCGATCGGTTCACCGTCCGATACCCCGGACTCCTGGACGATCTGAAGTTGGGGGATGAGATCTTCATCAACGACGGGATAGTGAAGCTCAGGGTGACCGCGAAGGAGGAGCAGGACCTTGTTTGCCTGGTGAGGTCCGGTGGTCTGGTATCGGACAGCAAGGGCTGCAACATAATGGGTGCCGGGTTGAAGGTCAGGGTACCGACGGAAAAGGACAGGAAGGACCTGGACCTGATAGCAGAGCTCGATCCGGAATTCGTGGCTGTATCCTTCGTTTCGGACTCCAATGACGTGAAGGAGGTGAAGCAACACCTCGAGATGGCCGGGAACGATAGGGTCAAGGTTATAGCGAAGATCGAGAGACCCGTTGCTCTCAGAAACCTTGACGGGGTGATCGAGGTCTCCGACGGGATCATGGTGGCAAGGGGTGACCTGGGTGTCGAGATACCTCCTCACGAGGTCCCCGTATGGCAGAAGGAGATCTGCAGGAAATGCAACAGAGCGGGCATCCCCGTCATCGTCGCCACACAGATGCTTGATTCCATGACAGAGCATTCAAGACCCACCCGGGCAGAGGCCAGTGACGTCTTCAACTCGGTACTTGACGGAACCGATGCCGTGATGCTGTCCAACGAGACCTCTGTCGGCAAGCATCCGGTTGGGTCGGTGGAATTCATGAAGGATATCCTGCTTTCAGCCGAACAGCATCTGCCCACAAGGGACCCGGACTACTACGATTCCGACCTGAGGTCCAAAGTGGAGACGGTGGGTCATGCCTGTTCCAACATGGTCAATGAGTTCAACGACAGGGGGTATCCGGGCAAGGTCCTTGCCATAACCGATACCGGCCAGTCGGCAAGGATGGTCTCAAAGTACAGACCAAGCAGGGATATAATCGCAATAACCCCCGAAAGAAGGACAGCAAGGGAGATGAACCTCGTCTGGGGTGTCACCCCGGTACATTCCAACAGGATAGACAACACCTCGCTGGAGACCAGGATAATGAGCTCGATAGCGGACGTGAAGGGTCGGGGCCTTCTCTCCCGGGGAGACCAGGTGATCGTCGTATCAAGCTCCCTGATGATCGGAGACGAGGGGCTGGTCGTGGGGATGTACGACGTTGACAGCGTAATGGACCATCGGATCGGAAGGAACCTGTCGGAATAGGGCCCGGAAAGATGATGCGGTCTTTCAGATACATCGGATACCGCCATTGGAAACCTGGTCCGGTCCTAAAATGGATTAGGGATATATAGAAAGGGTCCGATAAAGTATGGTTCAGATTAGGGGGTTGGTTTTCATGGACTTCGATCCCATCGAAAGGTACCGCGAGATGACCGGGAGTGAGATACAAAGGGTCCAGGAGAGGAAGCTCAGGGATTACATCAGATATCAGCTCTACCCGTTCTCCCCTTACTATAATAGACTGTTCGACGAGAAGGGGATAGACCCGAACTCCATAATGACCCTCAAGGACCTCGAAACGATCCCCCTTACCCGCAAATCCGATATAATGCCGGATGCAAGCAACCCGAAACGCTACAAGGATTTCATCCTTCAGCCGGACCCCGAGAAGATCAGGAAGCACTGGCCAAGATCAAAGCTCATCGGCCTCAAGGTGAAGGACATCATCAAGGGCGATCTTGCAATGGATTTGCACCGTGAATATTATCCGACCTTCATGATAGCCACATCCGGGACAACGGGCAACAACGTTCCTTTCATGTTCTCGGAGAGGGATATCAAACAGTTCTCCAACATCTATGCGAGCCTGACGGAGGTCACGAAGCTCGATATGAAATGGGTGGTCCTGAACACATTCCCCTTCGCACCTCATCTGGCCTTCATATTCGTCTATTTCGTGAACCTCTACCTGCCTCTGAGGATGTTCCACACGGGTGGTGGGGCAGTGACATCGACGCTCAAGACACTCGAGGTCGTAAAACAGGTTGATGCAAATGTTCTCATTGGTATCCCCTCCTACATATACCACCTCCTGAGAAAGGCCCAGGAGAAGGGGACGGACCTTTCCTCGATCAGGCTTGTGGTGACCGCCGGGGAGAAGCTCAGCATGTCGACGAGGAAGAGGATAACCGAGATACTGAAAGAGAGAGGGGCCACCGATTTCAAGATCTTCGATGTCTACGGGACCACCGAGATGAGGGACGCATACCCGGAGTGCACCCCGGGCAAGGGCGTTTTCCACATCCATCCCAACATGCACATCTGCGAGATAGTGGACCCCGAGACGGGAAAGCAGAAGAAAGAGGGCGAGTCCGGAGCGCTGGCCGTGACCAATATAGACGGCAGGGGCTCCGTGATCTGCAGGTTCCTCATCGGTGATATATTCGAGGGGGGTATCCAGTACGGAAAGTGCCCTCACTGCGGGAGGGAAGGCCCTAGGCTGGTGGGACCCATCGGAAGGATAAGGGATTACCACCGAAGCCTGGAGCTGACCAACGTGAAGGGGACTCTTCTCAATCTTAACGCATTCTACGACATCATGCCCACCATCGACGGCATAGATGAGTGGCAGGTGTCGATAGAGAAGAAGAACAACGACCCCTCGGACCTGGACATGATAAGGGTAAAGGTCGCTCCCAAAGAAGGTATCGATATGGTAAAGCTGGAAAAGGAGATTAAGGAGAGGGTGAACGATTCCATCGAGATCAATCCCGTTGTCGATGCGCATTACACCATGGACGAGCTCTTCGAGGAGATGGGGGGTAAGATAAAGGTCCAGAGGATCGTGGATACGAGAGCTCCCTGAGTTCTGTTGCGAGATATGAACGGTCCGAACATGGTTAAATACAGGTTGGGTATTGGCTATTATCTCGAGAGAGACCCCTTATGGAAGCAGCCCTCCACGAAGGTGACAGCGTTCCGTACTCCGCCTGCGCTGGTGACTTCATCGACCTGAGGGAGGAGACCCGCTGGGAATGCGTCATGTGCGGCAAATGCTGCGGAAATGTATTTTCAAGGACATGGCTGGACGTGGAGCTTACACAGTATATAGGAGACCCGGTCAACGGATTCTGCAGGCATCACGATCCAAAGGACCATGTATGTCATATCCATCCCGGGAGACCGAACATATGCAGGGGGTACCCCTTCGTTCTGAAAAAGGAGGGGGATTCCTTCAAGATACAGGTACATACCAGATGCAGTGGTTTGGGGGCGGGGAAGACAATAGATCCTTATGAAAAAGGGGTCGAACTGGTCAAACTGATGGAGGACGAGTTCGACATGGACTTCATCATACGCTCGGACGGCAACGGCGGGGTGAGGCTTTTCAGGATCAAGTAGATAAAAAGGTTGGGGCTATCAAAGGAGGCCCCTTTCCTTTGGTTAGAATCAGATCTCCTGGGTGGCATCCTTGGGATCTATGATATTTTTCTCTATTGTTTTCCATGTGTTGATGTTTGTGTGGCCCCCCTCTCCCGGCACTTTTCTGCATTTTTCATCCGGCGTCTACAATAATGTTTTATCAAATTACTGTTTAGTGTCGAAAACAATAATATGTATGGGTCGAATTACTGATAACAGTAATATGGATGTTCCAAATTACTGATTGGCGTTAGAAATAGTAAGATCACATATTTATTGCTTGAGAAAGATCCGAATCCCTTCCTCACGAAGGGAAGGATCCATTTCATCCAGATCATCTCAATGATCGGTATCCTCAGAGATCGTTTCATTTTCGACATCGTTTTTAACATCTCCATCGTCACTACGATGGAGGTAAGTGAAATCTCCGATTTTACGGAAGTTTTCAGTGCGTTTTCGAACCCTATCTCCGACACATGAGGGTTTGAACCAAAAGCCTGATCCTCACTCCTCGAGCTCCTCTATTTTCTCATGGATGTAGTCCTTGAGTTCCTTTGTGGTGAGACCTTCTTCCTCTTTTTTTGGAGCTGGAACTCCATACAATTGCTCATACGAGAGATATTCCTGCTCTCTCTCCTTCTCAAGGGCAGCTCTTTCCTCTTCTCCCTTCTTCAGAGCTTCCTCATCCATCTTCTTTTTCTGTTTGATGAAGAAGAATATTCCAAGTGCAAGGAGTATTACAACTATCACCACAATTGCTATAGTGATCAACAATGTCGAAGTGGATGACTCTCCCTCGGTCACATCTATCTCGAACGTTAAAGTATTGATATCGATCCCATCGGTGACCTGAACTGTGACAGTATGGAGCATCACCTGGTCGTCCTTTGGTGTCCACCGGATCATTCCAGTATCCTCGCTGATGGTCATCCCCGAAGGAGCTTCCAGGAGAGAATATCTCAGGTTCTGAGTGTCCTCCGCATCCTGGTCAGTACATGAGATCTTCAATTTGAAGTTCCTCCCCGCAGGAACCTCCTGATCATCAACGTGTTTGAACGTAGGACAGTAATTCACACGGAAGGAGAGAACACCACTGACGCAGGTCCCGAATTTGCAGCCATCATTTGGAACGACAGTCCAGTAATATATTCTCCCGGGTTCCAGGTCGGATACGTTCAATTTGGATGCGGCGAGATCTTCCATATACAGAGCTTCCTCCCTCATCCCCGCCACGAACGCTTCCGTCTCATGCAGGTATATATCATATGTGAGAGGATCATTCTCCGGGTCAGTCCCCTCCCACTGTAAAGTGATGATCTTGGAAGATGTTCTGCTGCCATCTTCAGGGCTGACAATAGTCGAGCTTGGAGATTCACTTTCGATAACCGTTATCGTGAACGTGTGGAGATTGAAGTTAATACCGTCGCTCACCTTAATCGTTACCTTGAGATTGTATGGTTCCTCAGAGAACCAATTGATCGATGCTGTCCATTCGATGATGCCGGTCTCCTGGTCGATCAGAATATCCGAATCGGGTTTTGATTCTATCGAGTAGATGATGAACGAATTGATATCGGGGTCGGTTGCATTAACGTCGAATAAATAGTATTGACCGTGTTTGATGTTAACATTCGCAGGTACATCGGTCCAGACAGGCTTGCTGTCAACGTCCTCGATGTTCAGTGTGAATATGTGACTGTCCATGAGGCCTCCCATGTCTTTCACGGTTACATTGACGTTCCAATCTCCAACATCATATGGACCAGGAGTTCCTTCAAGAATTCCCTTCTCTGCGTCCATCGTCAGGAAGACCGCATCCGTTGTCAGCTCCCAGATGAAGTCCTCGGTATTGTCAGGGTCGTGTGCTTCGTAGTCCCGGTAATATCTCTCACCTTCCTTTCCCGTTGAGATATCCACAGATAGGATCTTCGGAGGCATGTTCAGATCTATGACGGTCAGCTGGAACGAGGTCGAATTGACACCTCCGTTCCCGTCGTTGACAATGACGGAAACATTGTGAACACCCACCTCCTCATTCGTGGGCGTCCCCGTCAGCCATCCTGAGGTCTCATCTATCGACATCCATGTGTTTGCTCCAATCAGTGACCATTTGATACTTCCCTGTCCGTCATCTGTGGAATCGAAATCACAGTGGTATTGTTCCCCTTCTCTCACCTCGGTAACGGGTTCCGTTGTGATTATCGGGAAAACGTTCACAACGGTAAGTACGAACTCCTGAACATCGAAATGACCGACATCGTCGCTGAGATTGAACGAAATGGGAACGGTCCCGATATCCTCGTTGTTTGGTGTTCCTGATAATACAAGAGTGTCGATATCGAACGTCAGCCAATCACATTCGACCCGGTAGGTCCAGGTCGGATCATCGGCATATCCGAGGTTCGAATAACGAACACGATACTCCTCGTCCTCATTTATTGTCCTAATAGGTTCTCCCGGTCCGATCTCAACAAGAATGCACACCCTGACCCTGGCACTCTTTGACGGGTCCTCTGCAGAAGATATGGTCAGGTTCTCAAGCATATTCGTCGAGGTTGGTACAGTGAACCCACCCCGGTATACTCCGGTATTCATCCCCGTCTCAAGGATGGGCAATACTATTGGAACCTGCAGGGTCTCGTCAGAGGTGATATTGACCAAGGCCCTGTTCTGTGTGAGACCGTTCGCATCCTGTCCCACGACCTCAACATATATTGTCTCGTTCCATTGTATCTTGTTGATCTCGATCGAAAAATCATCATTAGAGTAGACGTTCAGTGAAGTTATTGAAGTTGGTCCGAAAGGTATGTCGATCTTCACATCAGTGAAAAAGATAGAATCCTCGCATGAGGTCAATCGAATATTCTCGAGCCAGATGAAGTTCTCAGGGACCTTGAACTCTATTCTATAGACTCCTGTATTGATATCTGTTTCCTGCAGAACGAGAGGATAATGTATAGGCACACTGAATTCGGTGGAGATGTTCACCAGAGCAAGGTTCTTCGAGATCGAATTGGAATCCTGTCCGACGACCTCGATATATATTTTCTCTCCAAGCTCCACCTTGTCAACCTCGATCGAGTATTGGTCGTCAAAATATGTCCTCAACGAGCTTATCGCTGTCGGTCTGAAAGGATGGTCAATGAAGAGCGTATCGAACTTGGTCGGGTCCTTTCGCGAATAGAATCTCAGAGTGTCGAGGTACAATGTCCTTGGAGGGACTAAAAATATCCCTCTGTAGACCCCGGTATTGAGACCGGTTTCTTTGCACCCGATCCTCATCAATCCGAACGATCCGGGTCTTGAGGTAACGTTGACGACAGGAGTGTCTTGGTTGGAAGCATTACTGTCAAGACCTTTGAGCTCGACGTAGATCGTGTCACCGATATCTACAACAGTTGCAGGAGATGAATATCCCATGTCAGAATATAGGTCCACTGAATAGACTTCCAATGGTTCGGAATAACCAACTCCTAATATCAGATACGTCTGACCGGAATCCGATCCACCGGCATCGTTATATTTAGCTCCTATCATGATGTCATCAGATCCGTCCCCGTTCACATCTCCTGCTCCGGAAATAGAACCTGAACAATCACCTGATTCCTCACCCCAAAACGATGCATCGGCCTCGCTCAGGTCGGTGTCCATGGACCAGCCTGATGCCTTTCCCAGTATCAGATACGTCTGACCGGCATCCTCTCCACAGGCATCGTTATGGTCAGCCCCTATCAGGAGATCATCAAATCCGTCCCCGTTCACATCTCCTGCTTCGGAAACTGAACCTGAGCCATCATTATCTTCCTCGCCCCAAAACGATGCATCGGCTTGGCTCAGGTCGGTGTCCATGGACCAGCCTGATGCCTTGCCCAGTATCAGATAGGTCT
>JAFGLL010000034.1 GCA_016928095.1 Thermoplasmatota archaeon | reverse complement strand
CGATGGTGACGGTTGCTGGGACAATGAGGAGCTGTCCCGGGGTCTTGATCCCAACGACTGGGATACCGACAATGACATGCTCATCGACGGTGTGGAGGCTGGCGGTTCCGACTCCACGGACGGACATATCGAGGATACGGATAACGACGGTGTGAACTGAGAAGACATTCCTCCAAAACCGGGAGCTTCGAGAGAAGCTCCCTTTTTTTTTATTTTTTTTCCCCGATAATCCTTAAGACAATGATGCAGTTCAGGATATATGTCACCCAAGGGTCGTTTGATATTTCTGAATGCTCTGATATCCTTCTTGCTGATACTATCCGGGATGGTGGTCCTGACCGGGATGGCTGGCGCAATTCCTGCTGAGGTCATCTCCCATCGACTGGATCCCGGAGAACCCACTGTTGGCTCACCATTGAATGTCACGGTGGAGTTCGAAATATACGATGAACCTCTTACTTATATCACCATACAGTGGTGCATCGTTGAAGAGGGAGGTGGAGGTGCATGCGGACCGATGAAAGATATGGCAAAGGATGGGACGGGCAGGAACTATTCCATAGATTATCCCGCAGGGACCTTCCAGAATGCGACATACGAATTCCATGTCTATGATAACTACAACCCGATCTATGATTTCGAGACGCATGTTGCCAGGAAACCCAGCTATATCCGGATCGACGCCACCATGGTTCCGAACACGATCCACCCAAACGAGACGATAACGGTCGCGGGGCAACTGCTCACCGATATAGGTCAACCCGTTGTGGGTGCTGAGATGAACCTCTCCATCCCTGACAGTTCGGTTTTTTCACTTGGTACTTCCGGTGAGGACGGTGTTTTCTCGATGGACCTTATGGTCCCCGGATCTGGTTATTTCATCGTCAATCTGACAGCATCGCAGGACGGACTTTTTGGTTACGCCGATCTCCCCCTAACCGTTTCCGATTGGATGCTTCCGAACATGGCGATAACCGGTACGGGGATCGATTTCGATGAGGGGGACGCCCCCCCCGGAGCTGGGGATAACACATTCTATCAAAATGCAAGTGTTATCTTCGATTTCGAGGTGAGCAACACCGGAACGGACCAGGCTATGAACGTTACCATTCATCTGGACCATGATAACGGAACCATATCGGATATTATCCAGGACAGCAATCTTCTGCCTGGGCAGAGATACCCCGGAAGCATCCAATTGAACACCAGCGAGCTCGGGACCCATACGATAAAAATGTCCGTCAGCTGGGACCAGACGGCTCCGTTCCCCGAAGGACACCGGGTCCCGACGCTCGATCTGGCCTATAAGGTCCTTCCCAGACCTGTCTGGACAGGTCATACGGTCTTCGTTGAGATGTTCACTCAGATAACCTGTGCCCCCTGTGTATACGTGGAAGAGTCGCTGGAGGTCCTTCATGAGGATGGAGTCAACTTCGAATACGTGGTCTATGTGGTCGAGGACTCGGAATCGGAGATGATAGCAGACACAAGAGATGTCGTGACAACACCCGTATTGTTCATAGATGGGGACCTTTACCGGAAGAATGGAAGCTCGAACGATGTCGAGGTCGAGATTGACGAGGTCAGGGGTTTGATAGAGGATGCGGCAAGCCTTGAGAGGCCTCCGGTGGAGCTTCAGTTCATAGATGGAGAGGACCTCATGCTCACTGCATTTCTGGACCCAGAGTACCGTGACCATGTGTCAGGTCTGATGAAGCTATATCGGATCGAGGCCCATTCAATGGTCAGGAATAATCAGTCCATACCCATGTCCAACCGTTACATGGGTTCAGGTCCCGGTCAGGAAATAGATGACCTTGGACCGGGTGAATGGTTTAATATCACCCTCGATCGTCCCCTGCCGGGAGAGTCATACATTGCCGTTATGGAATCGGATTACGGTGAGATCCTAATTTCCACCAGTTTGCCATCAGGGCCAGCCCCGGAGGCCTATATTGCCAAGGAGCAGGTCCTTCTCAGGATGGGTTCCCCCGGAGAGAAGGACATCCATCTGGTGGCAGACCGTTTCCAGTTCGAGGATAAAGGTTTCGATGATGTATCATTGGATATCAGCATATCAGATCTGCCAGAGGGGTGGTCGGTCCTGATGGGGGACGCAGCCATCTCGGACCAAGGTACTACCATTGCCTTTACTCGCGGATCATCCATGAAGGAAATGAAACCAGTAGGCAGGGTCAGATATTATCAGGATATCCTTTTATCGTTATCCATACCGGATAATGTATCGGGTAATTTCGATTTCAACCTGATGGTGGAGGCCGGTTCGGACCGGTACGATGTCTTGGTCATAGTGATCGTGACGGACCAGGAGGCCCCAGAGATCGAGATATTGGATGTCCACCTCGAGGGTGAGGGAAAGACCATATATCTTTATGTGGAGGCAAAAAATATACCCCAGGGAGCTCTCGTCAAGGCTATAGTGCTTCCTTGCAATTATGAAGATGGAGGATCTTGCGGTCAATGGCAGAGTTTCATACTTTCACCGCTGGAGGGCGGGAAGTACCGGGTAGCACTTGCCGGGATCGATATGTCGGGCTACACGCATCTCTCGTACCGGGCATGGGTGGAGGTCGATGGGGCGAAATACGCCGAGACGGAGGATGAGCAGAAAGAGATCGCCTCGCTGATAGATATCGAGGGCCTTGACGGAGAAGATAACGGCCTGTCCCCATGGTTGATATTGTCCCTGGTGCTTGGGGTGATCGTGATCGTAGCCATCCTATTGGCCTTCATTATAATGGCAAGAAGGTCAAGTATAGAGGAGCCTGCCGATGAGCATGAAGCCGGTGGACCCATGGAGGGAGGAGAAGCGGAAGGAGGAGCATTACCCTCCGATGGATCGGAGGTATCGGAGATAGTTCAGCAAGCTCCGTCCTATGAAGGTTCGGAAAACGCGATCGCCGGGGAGCATCAGGCTGTGGATGATCTGGCTAATTCGGAAGAAGGACCACCCCCTTCCGATCCTTAACGTTCACATGCCATCGATGTGGAAAAGCGCTTTCTTTCCGATATCTGTTCGGTAGAAAGCGTCCTTGAATTCCACCTTCTTGACCCCTTTGTATGCCGATCTGATAGTCTCTTTGATATTGGGCCCCAGAGCGGTTATCCCAAGGACCCTCCCACCTGAGGTGACGGTCCTGCCCTCCTCATCTATCCTGGTCCCGGCATGGAACACTATGGTGTTATCCATCTTCTCGACCTTTTCAAGGCCTGTTATGGGATGCCCTCTGGTGTATTTGCCCGGGTAGCCTCCCGAAGCCATTACCACGCATACACTGCTATTGCGGCTCCATCTGAGCTTGACCTTGTCCAGTGAACCGTCGCAGCATGCCAGTATCGGCTTGATGATATCTGTGGCAAGCCTTGGTATCACAGCCTGTATCTCGGGGTCCCCGAACCTGCAGTTATATTCGATGACCTTGGGCCCTTCCTCCGTTATCATGAGCCCTGCATAGAGGATGCCCTTGTAAGGGTGTCCCTCGGCCTTCATACCTTTGATTGTAGGCACCAGTATCTCGTCATATATCCTGGAAGCAAGGTCTTCGGTCACGACCGGAGCAGGGGAGTATGCACCCATCCCACCAGTATTTAGCCCTTTATCATCATCGAGAGCTCTCTTATGGTCCTGGGCGGATTCAAGGGGTATGACATTCTTACCATCCGAAAAGGCCAGCACCGAGGCCTCTTCACCGACCAGGTATTCCTCGATAAGGACCTTGGATCCCGCCTCTTTAAAAGCCCCCGAAGCGATGAGGTTCACGGCTTCAAGGGCCTCGAGCTCGTCTTCGCAGGGGAATGCTCCTTTACCGCTTGCAAGCCCATCTACCTTGACGACCAGGGGGCCTCCGGTTTCGATGATATATTTTCTGGCTTCCTCGGGACTTTTGAATGTGACATATTTCGCCGTGGGGATGTTGTATCTCTCCATTATCATCTTTGCATAGGACTTGGAGGATTCCAATCTTGCGGCTGCTTTGGTCGGTCCGAAGATCCTGAGACCTCTCTCCTCGAACCGGTCCACGATACCCTCCGAGAGCGGACCTTCCGGACCTACTATGGTAAGGTCTATCTCGTTCTCTTGGGCGAACTTCAGTAGGTTGTCGATATCATCGGCCTGGATGGGGACACAGACCGCCAAGGAAGAGATCCCTCCGTTACCCGGAGCGCAGTAGACCTTGTTCACCCATCTGCTCTTTTTAACCTTCCAAACGATGGCGTGCTCCCTCCCTCCGCTTCCGATCACGAGAACCTTCATTGAAAGCACCTCGGCGTCAGAAGTCTCCGGCCATCTTCAATAGTTCTCCTGCAGTGACCAGAGACCTGAAGGAAGCCCTTTCTTTCACCTTCTCGGTTCCTCCTTCCTCCCTGTCCACAACACTGAGAACACTTGTGACCTTTCCGCCAGCTTCCTCGATCCTGTCGATGGCCTCCAGTACCGATCCACCGCTGGTCACAACATCCTCGAGTAGAAGGATCCTTTCTCCAGGAAGAACCTCTCCTTCTATCTTCCTTTTAGTGCCGTGCTCCCTTCCACCTTTGCGGATGATGATGAACTGTTTGCCTGTTCGAAGTGAATAGGAAACGATGAGTGCAACCGCTCCGAGTTCCATTCCTGCAACCTTGTCGCAATCGACACCGTATTCGATGAAGCCCCTGGTGATCTCTTTCAATACTTCGGGTCTGGATGAAGCCCTCTTGATATCGACGTAGTATCTGCTCTTCCTTCCGGAGGTGAGTGTGAAATCTCCGAATCTCAAAGCCCCACATTCCAATAGCTGGTCAACAAGCAGGATCATACCCCCTATAAAAATGCACAAGGCACCTTTAGGTGAACCTTTTTCGGTTATATAATATTCTCTCGGTGCCTATCTGTGTCACTGAGGTGGTCTGACCATCTGGGAGTTGATCGGTCGAGGGGCCATTGGAGGAAGGGCAGGTGCAGTTCGAATGGGAAGTGCCTGTCCCGGCCTGACAATGGTCGGGGTCATCATACCCGGTCTCCCGGAATTTTGCAGGTATGAGGGGGTGGGAGCTTTGTTCAATTTTGATACGTTGTCACCTAATCTCGCAAATGGCAACTTCTCTATCATCTCATGTCTCATCAACCTGAACCTCTGCTGCTTGGAGTAGTATCTTGCCATCTTCCTTGGGTCTTTTGAAGCATCTCTCTTCCTCAGGTACAATACCAGAGAGATCACCATGACGAACATGAGTACACCGGACAGGATGAAGAGTATGATGGGCCACGTGTAATCGTTCTTCTCTTCAACGTTCTTTCGGCCGGTCTTCTTGGGAGGAAGGAAATCGTTCCTGCCATCATCGTCCTTGTCATCCCATCTTTCAGGATCCTGAGGGTGCGTATCCGCTTCATCGGCTATGGTGTCCTTGTCGGAGTCCATGGACCATAGAAGGTTGTCAGGGAAGGCATCTGTTCTGTCACCGACCCCATCCCCGTCCCTGTCGGAATATTCTGACGGGTCCCATGGAAAAGCGTCGAGGTGATTGGGGACCCCGTCGCCATCGTAATCCAGATTCTCAACGATGTTACGGGGGAGGATGGTGAAGTTGGTATAATCATAAACGAAGATATGGCCGTCGAATGCCCTGACGATTATGGGGATGGATTCCTGGATCTTGTCGGTCCCGACTGCCTCAAGGGTCAATCCCCAGGTGTTCAACCCTTTTGCCAGATACCATACACCCATGTAATTGACCTCAATGTATTGTATCCCTTCTATATCGGTGGCTTCTCCGATGACCGATAGGGAGCCAGGCTCGATCCTTCCGTTCTCGATGGGTTCGATGATCCTGATGCTGGGTGGATCGTTCACCGGGGTCACCGTGATGTAAAATGACACAAGGTCCGTGAACTCACCGTCAGTGACGGTCAGGGTCACAGTTGTCCCTCCGTTCCAATTATCCGCTTTGGGTTCGTAGGAGATAAAGATCTGGTCGTTAACCTTCTGAAGGTATATTTTGACGAAGGATTTGTTCGTATATCCCTCAATGGAGATCTGCAGCTCGTTGATAGGTGTATCTATATCACGTGTGAACCGGGTGACCTCGACCACTTTTAACTCGGGGGTATCCTCGTAAACCATCTGGTCCTCTATTGTAACCCAGTTGGGCCCATCGTTGATGTTCAGGACATCGACGATGAACTGGATGTAAGGGTTGCTGTTCAGATTGAACTCTGGTTGGTCAGTGGCAAACATTAGGACCTTGACCTCTCCGTTCCAATCCGAATTCTCGTTCAGGGAAACGTATAGAGTGTTGTTGCTGCTGATCCATTTGATCTCGAACTGGGCATCCTTGTCGTAATCATCCTCGAAATATGGTATAAGAAGGTAGTTAAGCTTGTCACCGTCAATATCCATGAAGAGTTCGTAATCGTCCAGCTCCGCAACCCATCGAGACTGACCCTCGAATGCGTAGAGGACCGGCAGTTTTTCTCCGGTCTTTACAGGAGGATCGTTAACGGGTGTGACCAGAACGGGCAGATCAACGGTCCTGAACGTTCTTGAAGGGACGTTGTTCGGTCCACCTGTATCTTCCGCAACTATACGCGCCGTTATATCGTACGGGGCGGATGAACGCGTGTAGTAGTTCTCTGTGATCGTGGAATCCAGGACTATATGCCTATTCATCACTGAAGCCGAGATCTTGTCGGAGTGGTGCCCCGAAAGGGTTATACGATAGGTCATATCCTTGGAGGCAGTATAATCATCCTCGAAATGATCTGCAAGGTCAAAAGGTAGTGTTATCTTCGTATCCTCCATGACCTTAAGGTCGGGAATGGGTTTGATCAGTCTGGGAATAGCATTGTATTCGACAGAAAGGTTGGAGACATACGCCTGACCGAGCGAGGCACCACCAACACCAACGTAGATCCTTAGATACGGATCAGAATCAACAAAATCGGGTACCAGTCTATCGATGACATTCGCCAGTTTCTCACCATTCCCGTTCTGGTCGATCTTTACTGTCGCGTTGTAGGTGATCTGTATGTTCTCCATTGCGACCTTGCCCAGTGTGGAGGAAAAGAGTTCGAGGGGGATCTTGAGCATGGTCGTTCCATATCTATCAGTGATCTTGGAAACCGATGACGGCTCCGTATCTATGACATCCTGCAACGCCTGTTTGAACTCCAATGAGATCATCCCTTTCAATGGGTTTATGGGGGAATCCCAATCGGATGAGGTCTCATCCGCTCCTATATCCAGAGCGACGTTCTGTGGATAGACCGTGTTGATCCTGTAGCATAAGATATCGTCCTGGGTCTTCGATGATGATAGTATCTCGTCAAGACCGTCCCCGTCAAGATCGATTATACCGAGAGCCCAAGTACCGCTATGGGTCGGGAGGCTATGTGCTATCCATGATTGGGAAGAATAATCCTCCGGTTCCTCATACCATAAAGAAACGGACGGGCCGCTGGTGCTGCCCCTGTTGAAGACGACATCCGCGTAACCATCGTTCCCGATATCACCGACCGCTATGTTCCAATCATACGCTCCGGTATATAACGTCCTCTTCTTGAACGATCCACCCGTTCCGGGATTCTCGAACCAGTCCACCGTGCTGTAATAATACCATCCCGTGGCGATCACATCCGGATATCCATCGTCGGTAACATCGATGGTCTTCACATCCTCCATGTAGTAAAGACCTCCTCCTACACTGACGCTGGACCAGGAGCCGGACATCGGATTTCCTCCCGGAAGAGGGTTCCTGTAATAGTTCACGGCTCCGGACCCGTATGCCCCGTAAGCTGCAAGTATCTCGAGGTCACTGTCAAGGTCCATGTCATCCGCGTAGATGTTCTGGAGGTATTGCATCCCGCTGGCTACCACGTTCACCTTCCAGTTTGGTGCACGGGGGTCCGTTGGAGCCTGGTAGAGCCTGACCTCGCAGTTGTAATATCCTCCTGCCGAGGATGTGGCAAGGTCAGCTTTGCCATCCCCAGTGAAGTCCCCAGCATACATGCTGTATGGATAGGGGATCCCAGTGGTTATGGAATACATGTCCCATGGCATGAATGCATTCCCCCTGTTGTCCCACCAGGCCGCAGCTCCGCCACCGCTAAGAACCACGATGTCCAGGTCGTGATCGCCGTCAACATCTGCGTTCATGACCTTAATAGGAGAACCTATCGACCCGATCTTGTGCAGTACTCCGACACCCGAAAAGGGATCATCGTCGACCTCCATCCATCCTACCCAACCTGTTGCATAACCGACCAGGACGATATCTGTGTCACCATCACCATCCATGTCCCTGTACGCCATATCCCTGATGTCCTTAACGCCGCCGTCCTCGAGCCATGTCATATTGAAGGTGAGCGTCGTCTCGTTAGTGGTCTCGATCTGGACAAGCTGGGATGCGTCGGTCCCGGACACCATCATATCAAGGTCTCCATCCTTGTCGATGTCGAAAATGGAAAAGGCCTGGGGATTGATGACTTCATTTGTGATGAGCTTCTTTGTGAACGAGGTCTGGTCCGATCCCTGAACGAAGGCGGTCAATTCATACACTCCGCTACCGCCTCCGACAACGGTATCGTTTTTTCCGTCACCATTAAGATCTGTGATCCTTACGAATGTCGGATAGGACATGGTGCCCAGGGTGCTTTCTGTCCAGGAGGTCCCGTAGTTGGAATTCCCGTACAATGTGACCTTGCCCCCGTCGTAGGTTGCTGCCACGATGTCGTCCACTCCATCTCCTGTCATATCACCCACAGCAAGGCCCATAGCACGCTGGGCCGATGAATCCACCATGTTATTTGAGAATCCCCCTCCCAATGTTTTGGGGTTGATATAGGCATATATCCTGTTGTAATTGCCGTAATATGTATAATAGGGGTAAAGTGCAATGGCTACGTCCGGATAGCCGTCCCCGTTGAAGTCTCCGACGTCCATACCGAAATATGTGTAAATGTAATAGGTCGGTGATGAGTCTATCTTGTATTCGGTCCATCCAGATGTGGTGTTCGGGTTCGAAGGTGCCCTGTACCAGTTCAGGAAAGGATAGCTGTAATAATAGTAGCAATAATATGAAGCGACCACCACATCAGGGTTCCCGTCCTGGTCCATGTCGGCTATTTTTATCTTTCCGGCATTGTAGAAACTGGATTTGAACATGTATAAGGTCCAGGTATTCCCGCGATCATTGTTCCTCAGATACATGACATAACCCCGTGTGTAAGATGTGGCAACCACATCGAGGTCTCCGTCCCCGTCCATGTCGCCAACGTCTAGTGAATATACATTATACATGTAGGTCGTGCTGACATAAACGGTACGCATGTTCCATTTCTTGCTGAGGTTGCTGGGGTTCTCGAACCATATGATCCTGTAGTTCTTGGTATCCGAGACCACTATATCGACGTCCCCATCCTGGTCAATGTCCCCGTGTTCCATCGCATATCCGACCATCGATACGGATGAAGGGTCGTCCATGACCCTGTATGTAGATATGGATTGGGCCAGGAACCTCCCCCTGATGTCCATCTCCGCATCGTTGATCTCAGCTCCCTGGGGAATAAGGACGGTATTTGCCGAGTTCCGACCGCCTGATGAAGGGAAATCTATGGATTTTCGGGTCTTGTCATCGCTGAAGAATTGTTGTTCACCGAACTTCCCGTATCCTACATCCTCATATTTCCACTCGTTGTTACCATCCACACCGATATCAACATAGGGGCTCTGTATCGCCATACCTTTATCGGAGTTCAGGGTGGCTATGTTCAGGTTGGCATGCGAGATGGGTACGTTCTTTCCCACCCTGAAATAATATTGTGTGTCCACCCCTCCCCTGTAGGTGAGCTTGATCGGACCGCCGCTGATAATGGTGCCATCATTGGTATAGAGAACTGATGTCTTCTCCCCTTCCACTGCTGTCGGTACATTGGCAAATACCGCAAAGAGAAGGAAGGCCGTAAACAATAGCGAGGTCGTACGTGTGTTCATCGGTAACACCTTTGCATATCATGTGCCAACTCGAGGTTGGGGGCTGGCTCTGGCTCCTTATATACCGCGCCTTATTTATAATTTATAGACCTTCGATTTTCATGGATTAAAACCCTTTCCATTCGAATGATGTCTTCTTATTACTGATTTTTTTATCATTTCTTTTACAGATCAGGTCAAAGTGGAAGGCGGGTGGGGTCCGATCTTTTTCGGTCCACCCGCCAATTCTGTTCATAAAGAGGGCCTCATCTCATCGGAGGCTTTGCGCCAGGAATTGGCGGTGGCGGCATTCTTCTAGTTGGTGGTGGCATCCTTCTATTACCCGGAGCTGGAGGTAATTGCTGATATGGTACAGGTTGTCCTTGTTGCCGAGGCATTGGGAGTGCAGGGCCGCTTCTCATTGGCATAGGTGATGGTCCAGGTGAGTACGGCAGGGATGGCCTGTTGATCTTAACATCCCTCATCTGCATCCTTTCGAGGGCCTTTTCGATTTTATCACGTCCGGATATCTTCCTGAAGAGCTCCCTCCGTTTGACCATCTTGGCATGATATGTCACGGTCTTTCTTGGGTCGAGCGATGCATTTCGCTTGTTGATGAACAAGATCACCGAAATGATGGCAAGAAGAAGTAGCAATCCAGCTATCACGAACAACATAATGGGGAGGGTCAAGTCCATGTCATCCTCGGGATCTCTGGTGATGATCACGGGAGGATCCTTGTTCTCGGGATCTTTAGGCCATTCATCCGCTTCATCGGGAATGCCGTCCTTGTCGTAATCCCTGCTCCATTCCGGATCGATCGGGAAGGCATCGGAATTATCACCTACCTTGTCCCCATCACTGTCTATCCATTCGGAGGGGTCATCAGGGAAAGCATCGACCCAGTTGAGCCATCCGTCATTGTCCCTGTCCGGGGGTGGAGGGACCTCTCTTGGCAGGATCGTGATGTTCACGTAAGCGAAAGCGGTCTTGCCATCTGTATCGATGACCTTTGCATAAAGGGGTACTTTTTCCGTGATGGAGCCAAAGTCCGGAGCGATCACGGTGAGACCCCAGGAGTTCTTACCCAACGCCTCATACCATTTATCCTGGAACCAGACCTCAACACGATCGATCCCCTCAATGTCGCCGGCCTCTCCTACTATGGAGAACTCACCGGATGCTACCTGTCTGTTCTCGATGGGGTCCTTGATGATGATCCATGGAGCGTCGTTCACGGATCCCACGAAGATCCTGAACTCGCTGATCGCCGTGTACTCACCATCACTGACTTCCACTACCACGTCCACGATACCATGCCAGTTCTCGGCAATGGGTCGAACATGTATCTTGCTCTGGTCGTTAGGATCCTGCTCCACCTTGTAAAATGTCCTGTTCGTCTGCCCGATGAGCTTGAACTTGAGGTCAAGTGGAGGTGTGTCGATATCATTTGCGTAGGGGGACATATCAAGAACGTTGTTCTGGGGTATATCCTCCTTGACGGTTATCGAAGGGATCGGGTCGAAGGTTGGTGGATCGTTTATGTTCTCGATATCCACCGTGGTCGTATGGTATGGGTCGCCGTACAGGTTGACATCCGGTTTGTCGTATCCATATATCCTTATAGGAATGTTCAATCCATACCAGTCCCCGATGCTCTTAATATAAAGCTTCTTTTCACTGATCCGGATGGAAACAGCCGAGAGGTCGTGCGGATATGTCTTCTGGAAATCCAGTACCGGATAGTACCTGATGCTCAATCCCATGGGATCGTCCGGGTCCGAGAAAAGGTTCAATCCGTTGAGGTCGGCCACCATGACCTCCTCTCCTTCCTTTCCGAATAATTTTGATGGCAGAGTGTTGTTGCCCAGAACGGGAGGATCGTCCACGGGTAGAACATCTATCTTGATCTGGTTCGTGATCATCTCCCTGGGGGGCGTGCCCCCGGGTCCGCCATTATCTTTGATGACGAACTGGACATAGGTTTCTCCATTGTAGTCCTTGGTGATGGTGGAGTCGATGGTGAGGTTTGCACCGTTCTCGATATATGCCTTTACCATTTCCGAGTTTGATCCGATCATTCTGGCCCGGTAATTTAGCATTTGCGGTGGATCGTAATCGTCCGTGAAGTATTGTGAGAGGTCAAGCACTCCACGCTTCAGGGAATCCTCGTTCACCGTGAATTTCGTGGGGAGTGCCATCTTCTGTTTCGGGGGTGCGTTGTACTCGACCTGTATATCGGAGATCAACGCCATTCCGGTACTCCTTCCGCTGAAAAGGAAATAGATCCGGAGAGTCGGGTCGTTCGTGTCGCTGTGCTGTGGAATTATTCTGCTGAGCTCCCGCATGAACTGACCCTGATTGTCCACATCGAACGTGATATTGTATGTCACATCGAGATCCGCTCCCGTCAACCTTCCACCCGTCTGGGTCCTGAGGTATATGGGAATGCTCAACATCTTGTTCCCAAATTCGTCGGTGGAGGTCGTAACCCCCGGAGGCTTAGTGTCTATAACATACTGTAGTTCATCGGAGAACTCGGCTATGGTGGTACCACGGAGAGTAGTTCCCCATGTCCAGTCGCTGATGCCATCGTTCCCAAGGTCGATCGCAAGGTTCGAAGGGTAGTGAAGAGTGGGTCTTGATACCAAGAAGACGTTGTCAAAAAAGGAAGCGGAGAAGATCTCAGTGACCCCGTCGTCGTCCAGGTCTGCAACCGCTACACCGTAGTTTGACCTGGTGTTCGAATCCAGGGTCCTTGCCTGCCAGGTCTTTGTATTATCGTCCGGTTCTTCATACCAGTAAAGTCCCCTGTCGTTCACATAGTAGTTCCACCAGTACCTGGAGGTTATGAAGACGTCTGCCTTGCCATCGTTATCAAGATCGCTCACGTCCACGCCGTAGGGATAGCTGACGGAGGTGTACATATCGTAACTTTTCCAGCCACTTGTAGAGTTCGCGTTGGCAGGTGCCTGCCCCCACTTGACCCCCCCGTAGTTCTGTGTCGCGATCATGTCCAGAACTCCATCGTTGTTGATATCGAACGGGATGGCTTCGTAGGGGTACTGAAGCCCGCTAATTGCCGATATCACTGTCCATGGTCTATTGAAAGGGTTGAGGGGAAAGGGATTCCGATAGATATTGGCCGTGCCAGAATATCCGTTCACTGGCACTATGATGTCAAGGTGGCCGTCCTTGTTCATGTCGGTGATATTGATAGCACCGCAGTAGGATATCGAACCGCCGGATATACTGTGTTTGGACCAGGTCCCGTTTACGTCATCGGTATGGTAAACGTAGATAGGGTATCCGTAATAATAACCGGGTGAAGCGACGATCTCCATGATCCCGTCCTCGTCGAAGTCGCCCACACCGATGCCGAGCACATAGGTCATCTTGTCTATGTAATGGTATTTCCAGATGGACTTTGGATCTCCAGTGTTCTCGAACCAGACTATGAGCCCGGAATCGTATCCAGAAACCGCGATATCGAAATCATCGTCACCATCTATATCCCCCCAGGCCACTTCCTTTGCACCTCCGACAACAACACCGTTGATCCGATAGAAGTTCCACTGACCGTTGAAGGGGGACCCGTCGTTCTCATACCAGCCTACGGTTCCGCTGTTGTATGCTGTCATCAGCATATCGACATCCCCGTCCTGGTCAACATCGCAGGGTTCCAGGTCCGAGAAACCTACAAGACCCCCATCCTCGATGAAACCGGCACCGATGTTCGATCCATCATGGGGATAGGAATTGTACCAGACTATAGCCTGTCTGTTGGGGGTGAAGAAAAGGCCCACGTCGTCATAACCATCAGAATCAACATCCCCCGTGAAACAGTGCACACCGTAGTCGTTCTGCCCTTCCAGCAGTTTGTTCTCGCTCCAGCTGTTCTTGTTCGGGTTCTGCTTGCTGTCAAGCCAGCTCACTCTGTTGTAGTAGTAATAGGTCCCGGTCGAGAAGAAGATGTCAAGATATCCATCATCGTTGAGGTCGGCAAGCGAGAGCGATTGTGGATAGTAGATATAGCCAGGAACAACATTATAGGAGGTCCACGAGGAACTTCCCTTGTTATTCCAGTATTTGATGTTGGCATTGTAGTAGTTAGGCGTAGTAACGACATCCGCTGCCCCGTCCTTGTCGATATCACCTACATCGAAGCCCTGGATCGAATAGGATTCCGTTACGATGTGTTTCTCGCTCCATCGGGTCTTGGTGCTAATGTTGGAGGTATCCTGATAATACCAGTAGTTGCCCGGGTTCTCGTACGTATAGACGCGGTTGTTCGAGAAGGCCAGATATATATCCATGTAGTTATCATTGTTCCAGTCACCGATCTTCATGAAATACAGGGAAGCAGTTCCAGAGCCGCTTCCGGTATTGAAGAGCGGCCAGAGGTTGTAGTTGGTACCCGTGGTACGCTTGAGCATGAATAAAGTGGTCTGGTTCGACGACCATACGAAGCTCTGCAATCCAAGTATTATCTCTTTCCTTCCGTCCCCATCCATATCTCCCAGTTCCATGAACATTGGCGAGATCAGGGTCGTGAGTGCAAAGGAGGTCCCGAAGTTACCGAAGCCATCGTTCCAGGACCAGTATACCCCGTTCGAGGTCGAATATACAATGTCATTGTCGCCATCCGCATCAACATCATAGACGAGGTAATCATATACAGATGAGGAAATGGCAGTTAACCTGGATTTCTGGAAGTTCCGTGCTGTGACCTGTTTGTAAAGATACAGGTAACCGGGTTTGCCGCTGGACATGACAGTATCATTGACCTTGTCTCCGGTGACATCCCCCAATCTGATATACTGTGGTGTATATTCGATCGCTCCGCCGCTTCCCAGGGTCATCATTGAAGGGATGTTCGCCTCGAACCTGCCCCTTATGGTCATATCAGCATCGTGGACCTGTGCACCTTCGGGGACCATAAGGTTCCCAAGGACCTTGTTCTGGTTGCCTGAATAGGTGTTGGTCTTGACCAGTGTGTCGTCCGAATATGCATAGCTATGCCCGAAATCACCGTAACCGGTCCCGGAGTACTTCCATTCGGGGTTGCCGTCGATACCCGCGTCTATGGAAGGGTTCTTGATCCATGGTCCGGTCTTTGAGTTGACGGTGGAGACCTTCATCGAAGCCTCTGAGATCGGAACGTTCTTCTCCACTTCCACAAAAAGATGTGGATCATAAAGGGTCTGACCGGACCCTTTTAGTACTACAAGGTCAGATTCCAATCCGGGTTTACCGTTGAACTTGTCAACGAACTGTCCCTCACCGGGTTCCCAAAGGACCAGGGCCGACCCCATGAAGAGAGCGACAACGAGAAATGCCATCAGCGAGTTCCTACTCATCTGTCAAACCTCCAAACGCTAAGGTTCCGAGATCCACCGTCAAGGCTGGTTCTACCCTGGCTAAGACAATGGACAACTTGCTAACCATATCTGATTTATATACTTTATCTGTCTCCAATTTTTCGGCTCTTTTATGTTTTTCGGTTGAAAGGTCCCAGATGCGTGAAAAAGGCCATATAAATGGTTCCAGCATAAAGATTAATACCTCATCGTCATTGGCCATTCGTAAGAACATGTTTACTTCTCGTGATGGTGCCATGGCATCCGCGGTCGTGTGCTCTTTGCTCTTTTTTCTGTCGTTATCGGTCCATTTCGTTCCTGGTGAGGGATCCACCGTTTCGGCAACCAGTGTGATGGAGACCTACGTTGGATCGAACATCACCACGGATGTGACTTGGGATATTTCCCAATCACCAATATACGTTAACAAAACGTTATGGATAACAAGTTCGGGTTCATTGACAATATACCCGGGTACCGAGGTCCGGTTCGGAAAGGGAAGCTCCCTCAGGGTCAACGGCTCTGTGAAGATCGGCGGGGAGGGTGATGAGGTGACATTAGGTCCGCAGGATATCCTGGAGGCCGGAAGCTGGGAAGGGGTTGTACTGGGGGAGAATTCCGTGTCCCGGTTTGAAATGACGATCATCCAGGGTGCCAACGTATCTCTGATCGCGGACGGTCCTTCGGACGCGGTAATGAGGAACATCTCCATTTCCGATTGCAACAGCACTTTTCATCTGGACCACGGTTCCGAGATCAAGGTCTACAACTCCACCCTTGACCACTCGAGGATCGAGGTCATTGACAACAGGTCGGTCCTCAGGACCTTCTCATATCTGAAAGGTATCATTGTCGACCATTTAGGCTCCCCCTGCAACAATGTCAGGTTCGAGCTTATGGACCATGAAGGGATACTGAGGATGAGCTATATCGTGAACTCGACGGGGGAGATCCCATCGGTCCTCATCGAAGGAAGCTCTTTTGTAAAGGATGGGAGGAACAACACCATAGGCACCTACCGGATATCGCTCTCGGACGATCCGTTCACACATTACGTCAACTCCACACTGCTGTTCAACGGCACGGTTCCACAGAGCATCGTCCTTCGGTTCACATGGCCCCCGGAGCTTTCTTCATATCCCAAGAAGATGTATGTCTACGAGGATGCCCTTTCATATCATTATACGGAGGTCCTGGACCGTAATGGGGTCGGAGAGGTGGATCTTGTGACCTCCTCGCCTGCGGTCTCATACGATCTGGACCTTGGAAGATTGGAGTTCCTCTATACCAATGAGACGATCTCCTTTGAGACCGTCGAGATACTCCTTGATGATGGATATGATCGGACCGTGTACATGATAGAGGTGAATGTTACCCCCATGAACGACCCCGTTTTCGTTGAGCTGTCATCACATATGGTTTATGTCCGTGAGGATGTCTTGACGGAGATCATGTTCGATATTACGGATGAGGATACGCCGATAGATGAGATCGATGTATCCACAAGCGACCCCGAGAATGTCACATATCACCCCGAGGGACCGGAGCTTGTACTCCTCTATGGGGACGGGACCCCCCCAGAATTCAACATCACACTTATCGTATCGGACGGTCAGAGTTCCGTCCAGGAGAAGCTGGCCATATACTTCCAGGCCGTTTTCTATCCTCCATTTTTCATAGGGTCCATTGAAGATATCGTCATTGATGAGGACACATTTTTCGTTCTTGATCTTGAGGACCGTATAGGGGACCCCGATATCGGGGAGAAGGTATCACTGACAGTGAACCAGGACGATCATGGCGTTTTTTCATCAAGGGTCGAGGGAAGGAAGGTCTACATCGAAACTCTTGCCGATACATACGGCAGCGGGAAGGTCGAGCTTGTGATCCGGGATGAACAGGGCCTCACCACTTCAAGGACCATCAATGTCACCATCAGACCGATCGATGACCCGCCGGTGTTGTCCGGTCCTCTGGTCATCGAGGCTGTCGACCGGGAATACATCTTCAACGTCACCTACAACGACATCGAGGGTGACATACCACTTTCGGTGACCCTTCATATGGGTGATGACAGGTATCCCATGGTACTGTCCCCCGAAGGTGGCCTGGACCCCATGGTGGGGATCCTGTATTCCTTCAAGTTGACCCCGCTTCCAGGATCGTATATTGTTGGCTATTCCTGCCGTCAGGGCGGGTTCGAGGTGAACATATCATACGGGACGCTCTTGATCCCAGAGACCGAGGTCTGCTATGTCCTGAGGGGATACAACGGTTCTCTGGAAGTGACAGTATGGGGGTCAGGGTCCGGGATCGAACCCGATCTTGGACTGTCTGGAGATGATCAAGAACCGCCACCCCCGGGGATGGTATATCTTGGATGCTCCTTCAGGATATTCCCTGGAGACCTGGAACCGACCAGGGCCAGTATCAATATCTGGCTCTTTGATTTCAGGGAGGACATAACCCCCCTCTCATCACGTCTGATGTATCTTGACAGCCCAAACTGGACAGAGGCCGGGACCGGTTCATATACTTCCTCCGTGAGGGTCTATTCCATTATCTTGCATGGGAACCTTTTGAACAGGACCTTTGTGATGTTCACGGAGCTCGACAGCGACTACGACACCGACCGAGACGGTGTGAAGAACCTGCTTGACGCTTTCCCCGACGATCCTCTGGAATGGAACGATACGGACAGGGACGGTACCGGGGACAATTCGGATACTGATGATGACGGGGACGGTTTTCCGGATGATATCGAGGTCCTTTCGGGTACCGACCCGTTGAATCCTGCCTCGTATCCTCAGGATTCTGACGAGGATGATATATTGGACTACCTCGACGAGGACGATGACGGGGACGGTATGCCTGACGATTGGGAGCTGATGTTCTTCCTGGACCCGCTGGACCCGTCGGATGCGATGGATGATCCGGATGGGGACGGATCGACCAATCTGGAAGAGTTCATTCGTGGTACCGACCCCCTTGTCAGGGACCGCGAGCCGGAAACAGGTGAAGATATGCCCGTATGGATCATCATCTTGATAGCCGCGGTCCTTCTGGTCCTCCTTGCGGGGGTGGTGGGATTATTCATATTTTCAAGGAAACAGAACCGATGGGAGATGGATGAGGCAAGCGAGGAGTGGGAGATCGCAGGGGAGCTCGAACCGGAGGATGCTGTGGATTGTCCGGTATGCGGGGAGGTATTCCCGTTATGGTTCGAGAAATGCCCCAAATGCGGCGGTGGGAACCCCTATGATGAAGAGTGATCATATGATGATAGGTTGTTTTTCGGGAAAGAAGTTCTTCGTTACCGGGGGTTCCAGAGGGATAGGGGCGGCCTGCGTGAAACTGCTGGTGAGGGGGGGTGCTACCGTCGGTTTCTCTTACCACAGTTCCGATAGGGCAGTGAAGAAGCTGATAGATGGTCTGGATGAGGTAACCGGTTATAAAGTGGATGTACTGGATGAGAGAGGAATGGAGGAAGCGATGGAGAATTTCTCATCTGTTGGGGGCCTCCAAGGGCTTGTTGTAAATCATGGGATATACGAACGCAGGGCGTTCATTGAAATGGGAAAGAACGAATGGGACAGGACTCTTAGTACGAACCTTGACGGGTCCTTCATTGCCGTGAAGAAAGCGATCCCTTACATGGAAAAGGGGTCTATTGTCATGATATCCTCCCAGCTCGCCTTCAAGGGTTCGGGTTACGGAGCTGATTATGCCGCTTCCAAGGCAGGAATACTGGGACTGGCAAGATCGCTTGCGAGGGAGCTTGCCCCCCGAATAAGGGTGAATACGGTTGCTCCGGGATTCATAGATACCGATATACTTTCGGGGGACTCCGGGGAAAAGAGGAGGAAAAGAATAGAGGAGGTTCCATTGAAGAGGATAGGGAAGCCGGAGGAGGTTGCGGAGGTCGTGGCATTCCTTCTTTCGGATGGCTCCTCGTATATCACCGGAGCCAACATCGATGTGAACGGTGGTCTGTACATTCATTAGAGCATAAGTGAGTGATGGATCAACAAATGGTTCGATAGATGAAAGTTTTTTCTTTTTGTTTCCCAAGATGCCCCGGGTCGTTCATAAGGTCCTGTGTCATTATTGGAATTTTCCACTATGCCAGGGGTACATTTAATGCACTTTTATTTCCGACTTGTGGCGGAAAGAGGAAAATTGGAACCGTTTTTCATGGTTATCTTAAAAAAACCCTTGAGCGTATAAATAATATAGGG
>JAFGLL010000033.1 GCA_016928095.1 Thermoplasmatota archaeon | reverse complement strand
CTCCTCATGAATATTTCTTGAACCCTATCTGCGGGGCGATCTCCCTGAAGCACTGCCTGCATAGATGCATGCCGTTGCGTCTGATGAGTCCCCTCTTGCGTCCGCACCTGTGGCAACCTTCCTTCCTTCCGAAGGTCTTTTTCACTCGTTCCTCGGTCATGATTCAAGCACCTCCACATCAAAGGTCTTTGAGACCCATTCCATGGCCTCTTTCCGATCGACCCTGTGTGAATGTGGGATATGGGACCTGGCCTTTTTCCTGAGCCTGACCCTCTTCCCGGCCCTTTTTAGAACGACACAGATATCACATCCGAAGATACCTATGTCTGGATCGTACCTCATTCCCTCGAAATCCGTGTAATCCGATATTCCAAAGGAAAAGTTACCCTCAGCATCGAAGGAGTAGTCCATGATCCGGTTCTCCCTTACACCAAATGCTTTCCTTAAAAACACGGGAGCATCATCGTTCCTCAGTGTGACCTTGCATCCTATTGGCATTCCCTTGCGGATTCCAAGGTCCTTGTTGGTATGGGTGGAAAGTGTCTGGGTGGGTTTGTGGTTGGTGATCAGCTGGATCACCTTCTGTGCCCTGCTGAGCTTCTCTCCAGCATCTCCAACACCTATGTTCACCACTATCTTCTCTATCTTTATATCCCTCATGGGGTTCGTCTTTTCAACGGGTGTATCCTGGGTCATAATACGGACACCTCCGCTGCCTCTATCTCGGACCTGTCGGAACCGACCATGAACACATAATCCACTATCGTATTGAAGCCTTCATGGAACTCGACAATGTTGGGCATCGGATTCTTGGTCGTCTCGATCTTCTTGACCCTGCAGATCGTCCCTATGTGTGCTCCTCCGGTGAGCATTGCCAATGAGTCTTCCTTGAAGTCCACTTTCGAAATGACCTTCTGGTCCGGAAGGGATATCTTCAGAACGTCCCCTGTCCTGTAGGTGTCCTTTTCCACGATCATGTTCCTTCCGTCATGAAGGTTCAACTGGGTCTTGCCACCTTTGATCTTGGTCTTGTCCATGATCCGTGCGAGCTTCCATATCGATTGTGATGCATCGATGCTCTTGAGCGAGATCCGCCCTCTGGGATCCAGTAGAACACGGAAATGCCTGTCGATCTTCGGTACGGAGATAACATCCATCAGGCCGACCACATGCTTGTAATTGATCCTGACCTTTCCATCTACCAGGACCTCCCTCCTACCCAGGATCTTCCTGACCTCGGCAGATGTCCGGCCGAGATGAAGAATATCCCTCAAGGCCACCATCAACGGAATGGACTGCTCCTTGCTGTGCGGGCCTGGTAATGGCTTGACGGCCCAAACATGTTCCTTCCTTGTAATGGACCATGACCTGGGTGCAGCATATCTCTTCATGTGTTTTGAATCCTTGGTCATCTATATACCTCCCTCATTCATCCCCCAGTCCCTTGAACTTCTCCTTCCTTAGAGGATCGGAGAGGTCCATTTTCATAACCATAAGGTTTGACGGGTCGAACCATACTGCCACTTCCTTGTTGTCAGCTTTCCGAAGAAGGGCCTTCTCTATGGAGACCTTCCCTTTTTTCAGGTTCACGATGGCTATCTTCCCCTCATGCCCCTGTCTTGAACCCCTTAGGACCTTCACTGTATCCCCTGTCCTGAGGGTCACCCTTTTTACCCTTGCATTGGCATATCTTTTAGGATCAAGAGGGGCTCTCAGCGTCTTGTTCCTCCGATGATAGGGGGAGTTTGCCTGGGCTTTTCTCTGTTTTGTTGGCTTTTTCGATCGTGTATGCATGATCGTTCCTCCTCACACGATTGTGGAAGCCGTAGCGGCTATCCTTGAGAACCTCTCGGCAGCTTCCTTGGCCACCGGTCCTTTAATGTCAGATCCTTTGGTCTCTCCCGTCTTTGTTGTCAGGACGACAGCGTTATCCTCGAAGGTCACCATCATTCCGTCCGGTCGCCTGAAAGGCCGCCTCTGCCTTACGATCACAGCCGGGAATAGCTGTTTCCTCAGTTCCGGGGTCCCCTTCTTGACGCTGACAATAACGAGATCCCCGATACCCGCAGAGGGTACTCTCTTCTTCGTTCCATGGTATTTCAACACCTGGACTATCTGGACTATTTTTGCACCGGTGTTGTCCGCGCAAACGACCTTGGCCCCGACCAACAGCCCCCTGGTCTGATTTCCTGCAATTCCCTTCATCTCAGATCCTCCCGATGACCACCATTGTGGTGCTCTTCGAGAGAGGTCTGCATTCCATTATCCTCACCATATCACCAATTTCTGCATCTATGCAGGGAGGCATATGTGCGAGGAACCTGGAGCTCCTCTTCTCGAACCTCTGGTATTTTTTGATGTAGTGACGTTTTTCCCTCATCACCACAACTGTTTTTTCCATCTTCTTGGAGACAAGTTGAACGTCCAATGAATGACCTCTTACCGAAAGAGTGCCGTGAAATGGGCAGAATGGGTCCTCGCAGGTCTTCGAAGGAGCTTCTATCTCCACCCCGATGTTCCTTACCTCCTGCTTTGTGGTCTTTCCACCAACGCTCCTTCTCGTCTTCTTGACCTGGGGTATCTCGGACTTTCTTCTGATCATGACGTTCTTCTTGCCCTGGACCAGATCTATCTCTGATGCAGAGACGGTCTTCTTCGTGACCTTTTTCGCCTCCTGGTCCGTGGGTATCTTCCTATCTGCCTCGGTCTTTGTTGCTTCCTTGGCAGTCTCCTTGGCGGGAGACCTGTTTTCCTTCTTGGTTGCCATTTCCTACCACCTTGTCCGATCATTTATCCTGATTTTTTGTTGGACCCCATCAATGGGATCGCCTTCGATCATCGAGCGGTCTCTTTCTTTCCAGTTTCTTCGTCCGGTCCTCGGGCCTCACAAGAAGCTCGTCACCTGCGATAGTGACCACCATCGGGCCTTTCTGACCGTCCACCGTGAACTCGAATTCCGCTCCCTTCTTCGCCACTTTCTTATCCTTTTCCTCCGTTCTCAACAGGAACATGTTCATGGTCTCATCCACTACCTTTCCCCTGAGCCCTTCGAGGGCAGGATCGGTATGGGTCACGACCTTGACATTCAGGCCGATCAGTTCGAGGATGTTCGTGTTCCTGTAGGGGTCCAACGTTCTCTTTCTCATCTACCTCACTCAGATATGTTCGTATATCCCTTCTCCTTCAGCGCCAGGGTGGCCTTCTTCTTGTGGTCTCCCTGAAGCTCAATGATCCCGTCCTTAACGGTTCCTCCAGCTGCACATCTGTTCTTCAGGAACCTTGCCAGTTCGTCCAAGTCGATGTCCGACGGATCGATGCCTGAGATTATCGTCACGACCTTGCCGTAACGTCTCTTGGCAGTTGTGATACGGATATCCTGCTGCTCCCTTGCAATATCCTCGCAAGCACACAGCTCCTTGGGCAGACCGCAGACGCTACAGATCTCTCCCATTAGAGTTCTCCCTCCTCCCTCATGACGGTCGCCAATCTTGCGATATTTATCCTGAGGGCTTTGATCTTTCCGGGACTCGGGGGTGCACCACCCATGGCAGCGACCCCTCTCTCTCGCATCAGCTCATCGCGAAGTTCCTTCATCTTGAGGTGCCTATCTTCTCTCTTCATCGCCCTGATCTCAACCAGCCTTAGAAGGGCCACGGTCACTCACCTCCCTCTTTCTCCCCCTTTGAGGAAGTCCCTTTGACATCCTTGGCATGGACCTCGGATGGAGCTACCTGGGGTAGGTCGTCCTCTTTCTCTTTATCTGCTTCTTTGACGGGGTTTTCCACTACCGCCGGAGGCTCATCATCTTCCATATCCTCGACCTTCCTCCTGTCCTCCTTCTTCTGCTTCCTTTTGGATTTATGTTTCTCGTCGGTGGTCTGTTCAACAGATACCTTCTGGGTCACTTCCACCTCTGCATCCGCCTCGGGTTGGGAGGACTCTATCTTAGAGACCTCGTCCTTTATTTGTACAAGATCGGCAAGCTCGACCATATCTCTGATCTTTATCTCATCTGGGAGATGGGCGTCGGCCCTCATTATATCCACGGATACCCCTATAAGTCCAAGTTTCTTCTTCGCTATCGCATAACCCCTATCCATCATGGTTATCGCAGGTTCTCCGCAGAACTTGATATGGCCCCACTTGAACTTTTCCGTACGATGCCTCTGCCCGGTCAGCTTTCCGCATAGCTTGACCTGGGCTCCTTTCACATTGGATTCCATGATCCTCCTGAGGGTCGAATGTCCGGCCCTTCGGAAGTGCCAGCCTCGTTCCAGTGCAAGGGCGAGCTTCTGTGCCATGATCTGCGGGTTCTGAGCTGAGTCGTGGCATTCGGAAACCTCTATCTGAGGGTTGTCGAAACCGTACTTCTCCGAAACGACACGGGTCAGCTCCTTAATCTTCGCACCCTTCCTTCCGATGACCATTCCTGGCCTCTCCACGATCAATGTCACCCTGGTCCCCATGGGGGTTCTCTGGATATCGATACCCCCGAACCCGGCCATCTCGGTCTCCTTCATGAAATATTCCTTGAGGAGGACCCTTCTTATGTTCTCGGCTACGAACTTTCTCTCACTGGCCATCGTCACCCTCCCTTTCTTCGAGTATGACCTCTATGTTCACCGTGCGATTGTCCCAGTCGGTCGCCCTACCATGTGCTCTGGGCATCCATCCGCTGTAAACCCTGCCACGGTGGGCTGATATATGTTTTATATAGAGTGCATCAGTGTTAAGGCCGCTGTATTCTGCGTTGGACTCACAGTCATCCAGTGCCTTCAGGAAGACCCTGGCCGCCTTCTGGGGGTACCTACCCGGTCCAAATCCTGCTCCCTTTCGGTGACCGATCTTCTTGTTGTATCTTTTAAAAGGAAGTGGCCTCTTCATATCTATGATGTCCTTGAGGCGGTCCTTGGCCTTTTGGAGTTCCATCCCTCTGAGCTCCCGACATATTTCGACGGAATGCTTTGGAGATATATCGACCTCTATGACCTGAGCCCTGGCCGTTGTATCCGGATCTGCATCCATTGAGTATTTCATCTCTATCCCCTCACTTCAACGGCATGTATTTGGAAGACCTGGTCGCTCCTACACCGACCCCGGTGTGTTTTGTTTGCTTCCGGGTCAAAGCGAACTCGCCGGTCATATGTCCTATCATCTCAGGTGTTACGGTCACCTCAAGGAACTGCTTTCCGTCATGAATGGCCAGTTTTCTATTGACCATCTCAGGGAGGATCACGATCTCTCTGGAATGGGTCTTTATCACTTCGTCTCCCCTTTCCAGGTGGCGAAAGAACTTTGGATTCTTGGACTGAAGACCCCTTGTTATCGTTCTTCTTGCCCGGGATGGCAATAGTTCGGTGAACTCCTCAATGGACATAGCCTGAAGCTCCTCAAGGGTCTTGCCCCTATAGACGAACTCCTTCTTCTTCTTGGCCGCGATCCGTCCCTTGAGCTTCCTGGACTTCCTTCTTGCCGCCTTTGGTGTGGTCTTACCTCTTGCCATCTAGCTCACCTCTTCCTCTTTCTGTCCTTCTTCTGAGGACTCAGTCTTCCGACCTTCTGGCCGGGAGGTGCATTCCTTGATACCGTGTTCGGTCCCCCTACATGCTGATGCCCACCACCGCCGTGTGGGTGGTTGACAGGGCTCATTGCCACGCCAGAAACCACTGGCCATATCTTCGCTTTGCTTCTGAGCGAATGATGTCTCTTACCAGCTTTTATAAACGGAAGGTCCGGTCTGCCTCCCCCGCTGACCATACCTATGATCGCGCGGCACTGACCGGACAGGTTCTTGAAGCTCCCCGAAGGAAGCTGGATAGTGACATCCTTCCCTCTGGACACCACCACCGCAGATGCTCCACCTGCACGAACGAACTTTCCACCGTCCAGTGGCATACCTTCAATGTGATAAACCGGGGTTCCTTCGGGGATCTCCCGAAGTGGTAGGATGTTGCCGATCTGTATGGGTGCGTCATCACCCATGAGGACCTCCTGACCTACTTTCAATCCTTCCGGGGCGATGATGTACCTTATCCTGCCGTCGTTCCAGAGCATTTTTGCCATCGGGGCCGAGTGTCCTGGGTCATGCACAAGGTCCACGACCCTGGCCCTGCCTGACTTCAATTTCGGCAGTATGGCCGGGGTGAGATGCCTGTGGCTTGGGGACCTGTATACGGTCGTTCCCTTGCCTCTCCTTCTTACCATGATCCTCTTACCCATCTTCGTTCACCCCTCATCAGAATATTCCTATCCTCATTCCCACATCCTCTGCGGAATAATCACCTGTCAGCTTGATGATCGCCATTTTCCCGAACCGGGTGTGCTTCACATTGACGCTCTGGACCTTGACCTCGAACAATTCCTCGAAGGCCTTCTTGATCAGGGGTTTGGTGGACCCTTCCTTGACAATGAAAACAAGGGAATTCAGTTCCTCTTTTTCCATCAGGTTCAAGGTCTTCTCAGTGACATAGGGATGTAGCAGTATCGTATGGGGCATGTTCTCTATCATTGCTCACCACCTCCTAGTTTCTCAAAGGCCTTCCTGGAGAATACTAACAGCCTGCCAGGGTCCCCGCCCGGAGCGAGGAGTTCAGTATTGATACCCGAGGGGCTGATGGTATTCACCCCGGGGAGGTTCCTTGCACCGACAAGGATCGGAGAGCCTTCCGTGGCAACGAAGAGGATCGACCTGGGCTGTCTGTAGCGCCTGCCTCTCATCTTCCCCCTTCCTGCTCTAATATGCTTTCCCTCATATGCTCTCGTGATATCGGGGGACAGACCTATCGAGTCAAGCATTGACAGGACATCCTTTGTCTTTTCGAGCTTCTCCATGGAATCATCAACGATCACGGGAAGGGTCAATCCTTCCTTGAACCTGTGACCTCTTTCCCTGACCTTCTCGATGTTCGAGGTGGCCGCGAGAGCTGATGCCACTGCCAACTTCCTCTCCTTGTCATTTATCTTCTTCTCGAACGAATGTTCGGGCCTGGGGGGATGTGCCCTTCTACCACCGACATTGTTCGGAGATTCGGCAGCAGTCCTGCCCTGTGAGAGCCTCTGGACGCGTGCCACACCCCTTCCCTTGCCCCATGTGGATACGGAATGCCTCATTCCGGCGACCTTGGAGGGTCCATACCTCTGCCTTCTATTTGCCTGCGCTGAAACGACCGCCCTCCGGATGAGGTCCGGTCGGAAAGGTGTGTTGAAGACCGATGGAAGCTCCAGCTTTCCCTTGACCTCACCATCGGTACCGTAAACATTGACGGATCCCGCCTTGGACTCGGCCTTCTTGGCCATCCTCTTGGTAGTCTTGGTTGCTGCCATGGTATCACTTCCCCTGCTTGGATGCGGTGCTCACGTAGGTCAGATCAGGTGTCTTCACATCGACATGTCCATGGGACCTGATAGGGTCCCTGAACCTGACCAGTCTCTTGGTCGGGCCGGGGATCGATCCATGGATGAGCACGTAATTGGTCTCGATGTTCCCGTAATGGAGGAAACCGCCCTTCGGGTTGATCTCGGAAGGGTCCTTGCCGAGCTTTAAAATCCTCTTGTTGTACTCTGTACGGTTGTGGAACCCCATCTGCCCGGAGTTTGGGACGGTGCTCATGATCCATGACGGATGCCATGGTCCCTGGGTCCCGAGCATCCTTCTATGCTTGGAATTCTTGTGGGTGAGGAGCTTCACACCGAACCTCTTGTTCAATCCCTGAAAACCCTTACCTTTTGTAACCGAGATTATATCGACCATTGCTCCCTCTATCTGGAACTCTGAAAAGGGAACCTCTTTCCCCAGGTGGGATATCGCGTATTTGATCCTCTCCGAAATGGTTCCTCCACCCACCGGTATTTCCATTATCTCAGGAGATTTCTTTGGGATCCCAGAAACGTTCCTTGGAATCGTATGGACTATCAACCTGACCTCATCTGCATCTTCCTTATCGAGTCCCTTCAGGTCAGGTTTTATACCTTTGGCGGGGACGGGGACCCTCCTGATCAGGTCCTTGTCGATCTTTTCCGACCATACCTCCTTCTTTGTCCTCTTGCCGTAGGCATCCTCCTCGTATATCCTGACCCCGGCGACCTTCAGTGGAGGGACCTCGACCACTGTCACAGGTATCTGGACCTCCTGTCCGGTGGTGGTCGATGTTGGTCTGTAGTCAACAACAAAGGCATGCGTCATACCGGCCTTGTATCCTGCGAAGCCCTGCATCTTTGGTTCGGACCCGCCATCCGGCCAGCTCTTGACGACCGGATGTGGTCTATTAGCCCTCTTCCTTGGGCTATATGCAACTGAACCCCTTCTGGGTTTGTGCGCTTTTGCCATGATATTCCTCCGAAATTCGCCATAGCTCGGGGCACGGATGGAACAGCCCAAGCTAGGTTAGGCCAAGGATCCGCGCTCCTTCACCAGTCCGACCGTGACGCCTTTGCGGATCAAGGATATCTGCAAGAGCGATCCGTAAGCAGGGTCCCGATGGGTTGCCCTTGACGTTTGGCCGGAGGGCCTCAATTGCGAATTGAAGTCGCCCATATGGGATGTATTATAAAAAGGTTTTCAAAGTTCAGGGTCCACCAAGAACACTTATCTTCTGAAAAATCACCAATGATCAGGGTCTTATTCCCTCATTCAACGCAACGAGGATGGACAGGACGGACCGTTATTATCGGCGGACTTACGCTCATGCATTCATGGCTGCAGCGGTCTCGTTCAGGTCCTTCATCAGCGATTCAAGGTCCATACCATGTGCAATGGCACCTTGTTCTATTGTCTCGAAGTTCGCCATGGCGCAGCCTATGCATCCAAGTCCGTGAGCCACGAACACCCCTATGATATCTGGATATCTCTGTATGGCCTCCATTATGCTCATGTCCCTTGTGATCAGGTCTGTCATCGGTCCTCACCTGCACCTCCATCGAACATCAAGATATAAATCTTCACCCGAACCAACCAACCTACCTGTAAACATTATTTAGCAGGATGCATTGTTCCACCTGGTGGGAAGTTGCCTGTAATCAATATGGATATCACGGACCTTGAGAGGCTCGTGGGAGAGGGATTCTCCCTTGACGAGTTCGTCGACCGCATTCCGATGATAGGAGCCAGTGTGGAGAAGTTTGAGGGTAATGAGATATCGGTCGAGTTCTTCCCTGACAGGCCTGACCTGTTCTGCATAGAAGGAGTGGCCAGAGCATATCGCGATTTCATCGGCAAGGGAGCGGATGACATTGATGAAAGACCGGGTATCTCGGGACCTTCGGATATCGACCTGGTGGTCGATCCATCCATCCTTAAGGTCAGGCCTTTCATCGGAGCAGCTTATATTACGGGGGTCAACATCGATGAGAGAACACTTGTCTCCATCATGAACCTGCAGGAGAAACTGCATATCACCATCGGCCGCAAACGCAAGAAGGTCGCTATCGGGATCCATGATGCCGGGCCGATAAGACCTCCGTTCAGATACTGGGCGGCAGCTCCTGATGAGGTCGAGTTCGTCCCCCTTCAGAAGGAAGGTAAATGGAACCTCGGGAGGATCCTTGCGGAGCACGAGAAGGGTATTGATTACGCATGGGTCCTGGAGGGCTGCCATAGGTATCCGATAATAACGGATTCTAATGACCAGGTGCTCTCCTTCCCTCCCATAATCAACGGAGAACTCACAAGGGTGTCGGAGCAGACCAGGGATATCTTCGTCGATTGCACCGGATGGGACCTCAACGCCATAACCCTGGCAGTGAATATCGTATGTTCTCAGCTCATGGACAGAGGGGGCAAGCTTCACTCCGTGAAGATCACCTACCCGGACCAGAAAGGGTTCTCCGAACTGGGTTTGACCTCCGGGTCCTGGCCCCGTTTCGAATGGAAGGAAACGTCCCTGGACCTCGAATGGTCCGGGTCCTGGCTTGGGATGGACCCCGGCCCGGAGGAAGTGATCGGCTCCCTTTCGAGGATGGGTTACCGTGGAGCGGTGATCGGGGAAGGAAAGGTGACATGCAAGATCCCACCATGGCGAGGTGACATATTACACCCTGCAGATGTTGCCGAGGACCTTGCGATCGGTTACGGTCTGGAGAACTTCGCGGGTGGCGAACCGAATGCCTATATGACAGGTAACGAAAGGAAGCTCTCCACCGTCTCCAGGGACCTCAGGAGGACGTTGATCGGCCTGGGTTTCCTGGAGGTGAGAACGATCGCCCTGTCCAATGAGGGGTCCCAGTTCGATCTCATGGGAAGGGAACCCCTCGACCATGTAAGTATAACGAACCCCATAACGACGGAGCATACGATGATGAGATGCTCATCGATCCCGTCCCTGCTTGGTATCCTGAAAGCGAACAAACATCGGGACCTTCCCCAGCGGATATTCGAGACCGCTGATATCATGGTCGGGAACTGGACGCATAGCGTATTATCCGGGTTGTCCGAGGACTCGAAGGCATCCTTCACCGAGATCAAGGGTGTCGTCCAGAGAATTCTGTCCGACCTCGAATTGGATCACGAGCTGGAGCCCGCATCTCTCGGGTGCTATATTAGAGGAAGAAGTGCTGCGATCATGGTAAAGGGTAAGGATGCTTCATCCGGCCCATTTCCGGAACTCGAGGATGGAAAGAGAATGGTCCTAGGGCATTTCGGTGAGATACATCCGAGGATGATAACTGCCATGGAGCTTTCCGCACCCGTTTCAGGGTTCGAAATGGACCTCGACCTGATAGTGAAGATCATAACGTCCGTTGAGGAAGGATAGTTGATCTTCCGTGATCCTCTATCATGATCTTTTAGTCCGATAATGCTTCATTCCCTGCCGCGTCCTTTTCTGCGCCCCAGAAGATAGGATAAGGCAAGGACTATCAGTATCGCTACAATCGAGAGAGCCACCAAGACCAGGATGAGCTTGCCTGACCATCTATCCTCTTTCCAACCATCATTTTCATCATCATCCAGGCCAGCATTGGGCTTCCAGGTTAGGTTGATGGCGAACAAATAGGTCTGGATGGTCTCTCTTCCCGCAGGATCGGTACCTTTCAACGCGAGAACATGGACCCCCTCGGACAAGGCCGAAAGCTGAACCGTCTCGAAACCCGACCCGGGAGAAATTCTGGCGACCGAAACCCATTCTCCCTCGTCCAGTGAATAATTTAGTAAGAGCTCCCCGCCTTCGGGATCAATTCCGACCGGGTGCAGGTACAGCTCCGTTTTGTTCAACGTCCGTCCGTCGAGGTCCTCAAGCAATCCCACCCGGGGTTCATACAGGTCTATTGAACAAGTGACAGAATTGAACATTTCGATATTCCCCGCCATGTCCCTTGACCAGTAATGGATCGTATGTGTTCCAGCCTTCTCCAAGACGAATGGGCCGGAGAAACGATGAGGGTCGCCCATATCTATCCTCCAGTAGGTGGATGAGATGCCACTCGTTGCATCCATCGCCTTCAAGTTGAACGACACACCCGACAGGTGGATCCCGTTCTGGAGACCGTCGCTGGTCATCACGACCTCCGTTGTCGGCGGGGTCGTGTCGATCTTGATCGGTCCTCTTTCAGGGGCCTCCCGATGGCCGGCGATATCCTCCGAATAATATTCCAGTTCGTAGGTCCCATCCACGGAGATCGATATCGGGGATGTCTGTTCCTCCCATTTCCCACCCACGATCCTGTAGAATGTACCTTCAAGCCCGCTGAACCCTTCCCTGCAACGAAGCTCCACTTCAATGGGGGAGATATACCATCCGTTGTTTCCCTTCTCTCCATTGATGATGATATCGGTCAAAGGTGTCTCCAGGTCTATGTCGAAACCTTTTCGGATCTCGCTCTGGACGTTCCCGGCAATGTCCACGGCCTTGAACGAGACCTCGTGAGAGCCACTGGTGGAAACCCTGGGCGGATCGTTCTCGTCATACACTAGGAACACTCCATCCAGTTCCAACTCCACCTGCTTCACATCACTGATATCATCGCTGGAAATGAACCTCAGCTCCACCGGGGAAATATACCATGAACCCCCCCCTATGTCCCCCAGAAGGATGCATTCCGTTTCCGGCGGCCCCGTATCTATCCGGACCTCTATGGTCCTTGGTATCTCGACATTCTCGGCAATATCCGCCGACCTGAACGTCAGCATATGGATCCCGTCCTTTTCTATGCTGAACGTCCCCGAGTATTCAGTCCAGTAACCTCCATCCAACTGATATTCCGTTAATGAGATATCCGAGGTCGCATCCGTTCCGGTAAGGGTAACATCCACCGATGACCTGTACCACCCGTTCTCACCCGCAAGTCCGGAAAGGTCCACCAAGGTGATCGGATCTATGTCATCGAAGATGAACACGACAGAAGCAGATGATACAACCTCGTTACACCCATCCTGTGTCCCTGTGACCGTCAATGTATGCGGGCCTGCCGTCAGATGAACGTCCTTGAGCTCCAGCTGCCAATTCCTATCTCGAATTATAGTGATCATTGGAGCGCCACCGTCTATCCTTGCAGTTACCTGGTCTATCTCCTTCGAGACTGGACCATAGGCCTGATAATAGGAACTCACCCGGTCATGGGTCATGGGTGAGGCAATGCTCACATGGCTCACAAGACCCTTGATGCAGAAGTTGGCGCTGTCGTTCACGAAGAAAAGGTCTTTCCATTCCGAACCACTACGGTAGAAGCTCTGGTTCGGAGCCGAACGGGAGGTTATCCAGCTATCGAAACCCGGTTCTTTTGTAGGAGGTCCCAATAAAGTTGGGACCAGAGAGGTCCTGTCGTAAGCGATACCGCCCCTGCTGACATTCAGCATTATATGAAAATCGTCGTCCCCGACAAGTTCCAGAGGCTCTTCGAAGAGGACCGTATGGAGTCCTTTCCGCTCGAAGTACCTGGTTTCCGACCTTAATGAATTGCTTAGAACACCATCCTCGAAGTCGTCCCAGATGGTCACCTTCACGGTTGTGGAATCCTCGGTCGTGTAGAAATTGACACCGCTCAGCTGCTCGTTCCTCTCTGCGGTGTAACTGTTGAAAGCCTCGGTGGAGTTGTACCATGTATCTCTCCAACCGTGGTAATCGTACGAATACGTCCTGTCGAAAACGAGATATGAAACGTTACGAAATGATACGGCTCCCATCTCGGGGTGCCTGCAGGACCATCTATCATAGTAAGAGATCCAGAAATAACCCTGATCGGCCCATGCCGACCCCCAGCTATTCTTGACCAACCATGCCCCGTCCAGTGGAGCGGGTGTCGTCTTCGCATCGTCCCAACCCACTATGGCGACCGCATGGTTGGGTTCCCTGTTATCCGTAGGCGGCTGATAGTGCGCATTTGTGGGGTCCCTGAGGCTCGCATCTGCCAGCATACATGTGGCTACGGCCCCATACTCCATGACCGCTCTCTTGATGTCCTCTATCCCGTTCAACTCGTCGTCGATCGTATACCATTCGATATCCATCGGGTAGTAACGGTGGTAGCTCGGAAGGCTTCGTTCCGGAGGGTCGTCATAGAACTGACCATCCTTGTCCCTGACGGACCCCTCTCCTCTCGCCAGGTATGCTGCGGCAACTAGGTAATCCCCGCCGTTATGCACGAACAATCCGGAATCTTTCGGCGGGGTCCTGTCATCGTTATTGTGGTCGTTGAACCCGTTCCACCAGTCCAGATGGTATTCAGCCAGGTCTGGTTCGGAAGCATTACCCTCCACACGCTCCCAGAGGCCCGTCATCATCAGATCGCTCTCGATCGCGGCCATCGTACCATGAGCCCAGCAGGTCCCGCCGCTCTGTGACTTTACTTCAGAAACGTAGTTCTCTCCATCCAAGTCCCTGAGGTCGAACTTCATGGGGAGCCCTTCTTCCGCAGCCAACAAGGGGGCGGTTGGTAAAATCGATACAATAACGGATAGAAGAAGGAATGATGATGTAAAGCCGAAAGACATTGCCTTGACGATCATTCCCAACAGATCATCCCCATGAAAGAAGGTGCTTCCAGGAATGAAGTAGTCCGCTGTTCATTTAAATTTGTTATGGTACGAGGGATCATCAGCTCAATCCTGTTTCCACGTGGTGAAGGTCACACCGATGATGAAGACCATGACCGCGAATATCGCGATGGGTACAAGGTTCACGAACGACTCCCAGTAATCATTGAATATCATGGCATCCCTCATCCCCTCGTTCACGTAATAAAGCGGCAGCACTCTTGCGATCACCTGCAGAAAATGCGGCATGCTGTCGACATCGAAGAAGGACCCGGAGAGGAACATCATCGGGAAGGTTATCGCATTTCCGAGCGCAGAAGCTGCCTGGGCCTCCTTTACGAACTTCACCACTATCATTGCCAGTCCGGTGAAGGCGAAGACCTCGAAGAGTATCATGGCAAGGAACATCGGATTGAGATGCAGTGCGACCCCGAAGAGTATCCATCCCACCAGAAGTATCTCCACCGTCGCCAGCAGTGCGAGAAAGAGCTGGAATATCATGTTGGAAAGGATGAACTCCCCTCGGGATATCGGAGTGGTCGAGAGCTTTCGGAATATCCCTTTCTTACGAAGTTCCGTATCGGTAAAAATAGTACCGAAGACAGCCCCTGTCATCACCGTCAGACCGATGACACCGGGGATGAAGAACTCGATGTACGTGAAATGCTCTGTTACCACGGACTGCTCATCAAGGGTAATGATATCCACAGCTCCCGATAGGCCTTTATTCGTCTCCTGGATGATGCTATGTACGATCGACCTCTTCACCGAAGATGAACTCACGGACGGATCATACTTCAATATGATCGGAACCGTCGTTCCGGTCATGTTGGAGAGCATTCTTTCCATGGACACTCCGTAACCCTCGGGAATTACCAGCACGAAATCCACATCGTTCTTATCGATATAGGAATCGATGTCCCTGTTCGCATCGATCATGTGGACCTTCAAAGCATCCACATGCTTGAAGGTCATTGTCAGGTTCCCGGAGATATCCGTGCCGTCTTGGTCCTGGACATAGATGTCGTATGACGACTCCCCTGAATCCTGGAATATGAAACCGAACAGCAGCATCAGGAGAATGGGGAAGAGGAAAGTGAAGAATATACCTCCCTTGTCCCTGAACAGTTCCCTAAGACTCACATAGAAAACGGAATACACTCGTCTGGGGTTCAAGGTGCAACACCCCCTTCCTTCAGGGATTCCCCGGTCAAAGAAAGGAATACCTCCTCCATGTTGCTCCTGCGGACATTTATCCCTTTATATCCCAGTCCGGCCCCCCGGATAAGTTCGAGTATCCCCATGAGCTGGTCCTTGTTCTCGATGACCAGTGAGACCTGGCCCTCCTTCCCCTCGGTTATATTGCATCCCTTTTCACCGATGAGAACGCCGCATCCAGCTTCCTTCAGAAAATCGATGAGCGACCTTTCGGCCCCCGTGAACGATAGGACCATCCCCTTACCGTAACGGTCGATCAGCTCATCCACTGACCCTTCCGCAATGATCTTTCCGTGGTTGATTATCGCCACATGGTCTGCAAGCTCCTGGGCTTCCTCCATGTAATGCGTAGTGAGGAAGACGGTCTTACCCTCGCTCTTCAATCCCTTTATCACCTTCCATACCTCCTGTCTCGCAGCGGGGTCCAATCCGGTCGTGGGCTCATCCAGGAAAATTATCACGGGATCGTTCACGAGTGCGACAGCGATCCCGATCCTCTGCTTCAATCCCCCTGAAAGGTTCTTGTAGAGCTTTCTGGTATGCTCCTTGATGTGCATCAGGTTGATAAGATCATCGATGTCCCTGGACCTGGCGTACAGGGAAGCGTAGAACTTCAGGGTCTCCCTGACGGTGATATTATCGAAGGAGGAGAACTCCTGGGGCAGGACACCTATCCTTGCTTTTATCCAGTTCTGGTTGGCTGACAGGTCCTTCCCAAGGACAGTAATACTACCGGCACTTGGGGTCCTTATCCCTTCGATCATCTCGACCGTGGTCGTCTTCCCGGCCCCGTTCGGTCCCAGGAATGCGAACACCTCCCCTCTTTGTATCCCGAGGGAGATCCCGTCGACCGCATTGACCTTGCCGTACGTCTTGACGAGACCTCTGACCTTGATAATGTGTTCAAAATCGGCCTCCTCCTTATCACGTTTCAATTCCAGCCCCCCTCGACAGGGAAGAAAAGGTACTTGATTAATCTTTGTCCGTCAGAGATGCTGACCGTTGGCACCGATGGTGTCACCTACCGAACTTCTCTATCAACTTCTCGCAGTTGGGACAGATGTCCACGGACACCACCATGTTCTCGAACTTGGTTCCCTTGATATCGAAGGATGGGATGTCCGTCAGATACTCGAGCTTGGTCGAAACCGACTGGAATTTCATCCTGACCCCCTCGAGCACCTTCAACTCGTTCTCCAGTCTCCTGATCTCCTGGTCCTCTCTGGCAAGCTGTTCTTCATTGTGATAGTTCTTCAGGACCTTGACCAGGTCAACGAGCTTGCTTTCGTTATGGACCTTGTCACATGTCCTGTATAGGTCCACAAGCTCCTTGAGGTCCGGGATGATCCTGCTGAAAGCGTCGAAATCCTTCAGGATTACCCCCATGCTGAACTCGTAGTTCACAGGGTTCTGCATGACGAACTCCATATGCTTATCGTGGACCTTCCTGTTGTTCTTGATGGTCATATCCTTGTTGGTCTTCCTCTCCTTGATGGCCTTCCGAAGCTTCTTTTCCAGGTCCTTCCTCTCATGGAACAGGAAGTAGTTCACCTCTTCCTCACTCCTTCCGCACATGTAACACCTGGGTTCCTTGTCGTAGGTTATCTTCATATTGGTACCCGTGAAATGAACCCCAAGGAGATATTTTACTGTTGTCACAGAATGATAGGAGGTCCGAGGACGATCTTGTTCTGCCGGAGCATGGGATAGCTCTATGTGACCTCTTGATGTCTCGAATACCCTTGAAGGACAATTGTATATATCATCCCTTCCCATCCATCCTCCAGTGTTCGGGCCTTGACCCGGACCATGCGGGGGTTTTCGCATGAGAGGTAATGTAACGATAGTATTGTTGATGGCCGCGGCAGTGCTGTTCATACCGTTATCGAACGGAGCCGCCGGACCGATGTTCGGTGAGGGTGTTTTTGCCGGTTCTTCCCCTTATTCCATAGGACCTTACGATGACATGTTAACGGTCATCGAGGACGATATTTACATCTCCAGATACTTTGCGGTCATGGGTGACCTTACCCTGAACTCCTTTACCACAGATGCCGATTGGCTGTCGACAAGCAACACGGCCCCCCTCGTACTGGACAGGACAGACCTGGAATGTCAATGGAGCTTTGATCAGGGTGATGCAAGCGATTCATCGGGTAACGGACACGATGGTATCGTTCATGGTGCAGTGGCTACAAGCGGACCGTTCGGGATAGGAACGGCCATGAGCTTCGACGGGGACGATCATATTGATGTACCCCATACGGCCGCTCTCAATATCACAAGCGAGATCACGGTGGAAGCGTGGATATACCCGACCTTCACGGATACCGGGGAGCACATGATAATCAGCAAGGGAGGTTCCTGGGGAGATGATGATCCCCAGGATTACGAGATCACGATGGATAAGGACAGGCCTCTCTTTCAGATCAAGATACCGTTCAGCAACGACTGGTATGGTGCCGCCCCCATGGACCCTATTGTCAAGAACGTATGGCACCATCTTGCAGGGGTCTATGACGGATCACGTTTCCTGATATACATCGACGGCATCAACCAGACAGTTCTCTACAATGGGTGGGACTCCTCTTACAAGGGAAGCGTCTATTCCGGTGGCCTCCCCACCAGTTCACATAACATCTCGATAGGTAGAAGGGCTCCCGCTTCCTGGGGCTCCCTGTTCTTCAAGGGCAGCATTGATGAGGTAAGGATATTCGACAAGGCCCTGACGCCCGACGATATCCTCGAGCACGCAACAAGACCCGGGACCCGGACCATCACCATTACGGGGACCCCGGACAACAGGGATGTCGGGGAATATGATGTAGCGCTCAACATTACCGACGGGCTAGGTAACTATGCCGAGAGGGAGTTCACCCTGACCGTGATGAACGACCCCCCCGAGATCCTTACGGAGAATGTTCTTTCGGTTCATCAGGATGAGGAGTACAGCGTTGATTACGATGCCGATGACGAGGGTCTGGGGATAACACAATGGCAGCTGATAACGGAAGCATCCTGGTTGAAGATGGAACCTGGTTCGGGACTTCTTCACGGAACACCAACGAACGCCAATGTGGGAACCCATCATGTCAAGGTCACCTTCAACGACGGGAAAGGAGGCCAGGCTTCCGATGAGTTCAACCTCGAGGTTCTTGATATCAACGACCTCCCTTTCATAACGACCACGGAGCTCCCCGATGCGGTAGAGGACGAATTCTATTCCTTCCAGCTTCAGGGGGGTGACCCGGACGGTGAAGAGCTCACCTGGTCATGGCAAACAGACGTGAAATGGTTGGAAGATGGGATAGGGAGCTACCTGAAAGGAACTCCGACCAACGATGATGTGGGTCCTTGCAACATTACCGTGAGAGCACAGGACCCGAGAGGACTTTTCGTCACGAGCATTTTCGAATTCTCCGTTATCAATGTGAATGACAGACCCGAATGGGTGGATGTACCGGAGAACATCACGATCAAGGAAGGGGAGATCTTCGTTTTCGATGTGAACGCCACGGATGTGGATGTCGGGGACGAGCTGATCTATATCGTCGATTCATATCCTCCAACCAATATTTCCATCAATCACACCACCGGGCAGATGGAATGGTTGGCATCACGGGATCCTTTTTCATGGATACCGGAACTCGATGAGGACCACTACATCCTCAAAGTGGTCATCGATGTCACGGACGGAAAGGATCCAATCGATCACCATTTCGAGATAAACATGACCCCGATCGTTCCCCCGACCACCACATTGGCGGACCCGCAGGATGAAATGGTGATAATCGGGAATTCGACCGAATTAATATGGGAGACAGAGAACCCGGAAATGCTTGAACTGGTCCATCGTGTTTATCTCAGCAAGGTGAAGAACCAGGTCGTGCTGTTGAACGACGATGTGATGACCGAGGTCGTCGGAAATACGCTCGAGGTCCGGGACCTTGACCCGGGAAACACATATTACTGGACCGTTATCCCGATCGGAGGCTCCTGGCCCGGCCTCTGTTTGAACGATACATTCAGCTTCTTCGTGGACACGCCTCCCGCCTCACAGCTTTCATCGCCCGCCGACGGAAGCAGGATCTCCGCCTTCGGTGCACAGCTATCATGGCAGGGGAGCGATGCCGACGGACATCCCGTGGTCTTCGACCTTTTCCTCGGGACCTCACTTGAAGAGGTGACCTCGCTTTCGGGAGGTGTCATGTTAGAACATATGCTGTCAAATACCTCCTACCGACTTGGGAACCTCATCCCCGGTACCACTTACTTCTGGACCATTGTACCCAGCGATGGTTACATGAATGGAGCGTGCGAGAACGGTGTTCTAAGCTTCAGGACGAACACCCCCCCGCAATTGATGCCGCTCTACAATCTCCAGGTCGAGGTGGGCAAGGAGCTGTTGGTGGACATCGAGGGGGTGGATGCTGATGAGGGTGACCTGGGAAACCTCACATTCTCGTTCGAGACCTCTCTCGAGGGAATGAGCATTCATGCCTCCTCCGGTCTATTGAAATGGACCCCATATGAGAACCAGGTCGGGAATGCCACGGTGGTCGTGAGACTTTCGGACGGGATCGATCACACGAACATCTCCATAAACATCCTTGTCCTTGAACCCCCGAAGGATAACGGGGAGGAAGGCTCATTTTCGGTCCTGCTGATCATACTGGTGGTGCTGCTGGTATTGATCATCATGGTTGTTCTCATCATCATACTGCTGATGAGGAAGGATCGAGGGGAAACCCGTAAGGAGGTCGAAGAGGGGACCGCCTCCGAACCATCGGGTGTTGATGACGGTCAGGAACAGGAGATCACCGATGAGGATACTCTGGTCCAGGATCCGTCTGAATCACCCCAGGGACCTGAAGCGACACCCCCGGAAGAGGGGACGATACCACGAAATCCCGCTGAAGGACCATGACATTTGCAACTGTGTGCAGATGGATGAATAATGTTGAATTTCGAACCCCTGCGTCACTGGCAACAAAAAATGTATGGCCGGAACCCTGGTCCGGTCATACTTTGGTGTCGGGGTTATAGCCAAGGCTTTGCCTTGGACCCCCTCACCGAAAGTATTGCTTAAAAACCTAAAGTATTCCGTTCTTCAAGGTCAAGGGTCCAATCTTGACGAAATGACATAGACCCTTCCATAGGGGGTAGGGATTTCATGGCTTTTGACGGATCGAGGATTAGGATATCTATCCATACCTCCATTTAATTATTATCTCAGTCACTCGTTCAAATGGAATAGGTGCCTGAAAGTTTTCCCATTAATATGATCAAAGAACTAAGTGAAATTAGAGTCAAGGATTTAATGGGTGTAATGTTAACTTTTAACACATACAAGAGTGAATATCAGAAAGGTCATTATGTAACATTATTAGCCTTATATTCATTATATTCAAATTTCTTTGTTTTTCTCCTTTTTTCTATGATCCATAATCTGTTTAATGATTTTTCTTTCTTTTTTAAGGCTTTGATT
>JAFGLL010000032.1 GCA_016928095.1 Thermoplasmatota archaeon | reverse complement strand
GGAAACATGCTTCCCTTCGTTCAGCTCCACTGTGAGCGGTGATTCGCATTTGGATGAAACCTGTCTGACGCTCTCGTTTGTGTAGGAACCCTCGGTGCCATATTCCGTATAGCAATAATGGTCGCTCTTGAAATTGAAGCCGGTGAGCTCCCCTGTTATTAAAATGGATGACGGCCAGCCTGTCGATCCCGAAACGTATCGAAAGGCGACCCCTTCATCGTAAGCCCGTGTCTCGAGGCTGATCGAACGTCCGGAGGGGGGTGGCTCGTTGATCAACAGTGTCATGGAATTGTACCTATCCGGATATCGGTCCCTCTCAGCGAAGGTCATTGTGTAGGTTGAATTGACGCTTGTCTTTGTCATTTTCACTATCGATAGTGACGAGCCGAATGTCCCGACACCGTTTCCGAATACAAGCCCTAGCCTTGAGCAGGTTATGATGGGCATATCATCGATCGTGAGATCGTAGAGAAGACAGCTCTTTTCTGAACCAACATCTCCGAGGTATATACCAAGTTCAAGCTTACTGTTGGGAGACAATATAGAGTATCCTCCGGTCCTGTCCGTTACAGCTCCTTGCTGCATCGATCCAATGCCGTGGTCCGATACGGACATCATCGACGAGGCAATATTGAGGGAACCGATGAAAAAAAGAAAAGTCAGGAAAAGCACCATGAACGGTGGTGGGAAAATGAGATCCCGATCGATGCAATATTTTCGGGGCTCTCTCTCCGTTGTAGCCATGATAGCAAATCCAAAAAAGGGAATATTAATGTATATTGGTTCCACTTTGGATATTATTAAAAGTATATTGGTACGCTAATTGTACCATACTGGAAAAAGGCATCCGGGTTCCATATATTTTTTAGGGAATAGGATGAGGATGGCTGTCCGGAGGAACGTCGGGGGAGACCTTCAGGCGAACCTCATCTCGTCGTGGATCACGAACTCGATGTCCAGTCCATTGGTGAATTCCTTCAATCTCCTGTAGGCTTCTCTCATGTCCTCGGCACGAAAATCGTAGGGATCGGGCATGAAGTGAAGGCCTTCCTTCACGTAAATCTTGAAGGTGAAATCGTTATGCGCCTGGTCGAACACCTCCACTTCATACACCTCCTCCCATCTGATGTTCCTTTCCTGCCTACCCTTGAAATCTGAACTCTTCCATGATATGATCAGTAGGGGGTTCGAGGGTATTATTATTTTATCAGCATGGGAGCTAGCTGTTCGATCATGCTTTTTGGAGAGTCTCTGGTGCTCTTTTTAGCCTCTCATCCTCTTTCTGTATCTCCTTTGTATTTGCCTCGGTCGTGAAGTTCCCGGAATCAAGAACGATCATGTCGTCCCCGTACTTATCAAGGTTGGCCATGATGAACTGGTCCGACATCCTGATGCATTTCTTGGGGCAAATCTCCGTGCACAGGGCACAGAACGTGCATCTTGAGATGTAGAATTTGACCTTACGGCCCTCCGGAATGAACTCTATGGTCTGGGACGGGCATACCTTGATACACATCTGACAGCCGATACATGCTGCTCTATCATACTCCAGCTTCCCCCTGAAGTTCGGAGGTACCTCCACGGGAGGGTTCAAGGTCGCCTTTCCCGACTCGACCGCCTTCAGGGTCCTGTGGATGTTCTTGGGTGCCATCCTTACAGGGAAAAGATTGGTCGCGGGCTCGGTGAAGAACTGTTTCAGAAGTTCGAAGAAAGCGTGCGTCACCATTCATTTCACCCCACTATCACATCCAGATACAGAAGGAGCACACCTACCAGAGATATGACCGACAATGGAACAAGATACAACCACGAGATCTTGTCCACCTTGAGCCTTGCAGCTCCAACCCTTACCACGGTCACCGCAAAGAAATAGATGACCTCGATCTTCACAAGCCAGAAGAGCATATCTATCCCGAAGGATACCCACCCGTTGAGCATAGTATCCGCTCCGATCACCCCTATCTCCTGCAGGAAGGTCTCTATCACGGGGGAAAGGTTGTAGGGGAAGAACAGGGCAACCGCGAGTGAGGTGAAAGCCACGGTCTTGACCGCATCGGACAGGTAGAACATCGCGAGATTGGCACCGCTGTACTCTGCTATCACACCCCCCCCGATCTCCGTCTCCGCCTCCGGCGCATCGAACGGGATCTTGGAAAGCTCCGACGGGATGATCAGGAAGAACACACCAGCAAGCAAGAGCAATCCGAAGATACCAAGAGGACCCACCTCGTTCCATAGAGGCACCTTCACGAAGGTCTCAAGTGAAAATACCTCCATACCCCCCAGGTCCACATTGGTAAGCCTCCATGCCATGGAAAGGACTACGACCGCGAGCGGTAGCTCGTAGGACATCATCATGACCATCTCCCTCTGGGCTCCGACCGTGGAAAGCGGCGATCCTGAAGAGAAACCCCCTACGGCTATCATCAGTCCGGGGATCGCCAGCAGGTATATCAGGAGGATCAGGTCACCATATCCGGAGAGGACCGGTGTGAACCAATCCTCTGCACCATTGGTGATGCCTCTCAGACCGATAGGGCCCAGAGGCAGGTAGAGCAGTATGGCAAGGGAGGCAACAAGGGCAAGGAGCGGTGCGCCGTTGAAGGCCCATGGCACTGCCCTTTCAGGGATGATGTTCTCCTTCTGGAACAGCTTGAACGTATCCCATATCGGCTGCCTGAGAGGGGGACCAACCCTGGCCTGAAGCCATGCGGCGAACCTACGGTCCAATCCTTTCAGCAGAAGTGAGATGTACAACGCCATGATGATGATCAATACCCCGATCCCGATCTTGATCGCGATCTCGAACACCTCGTTCATGGGCTCAACCCCCTCTGTTTCTTCACGGACATATCGTGCAGGACCTTCCAGTCCATTACATTCTCCTTTCCCGTTGCGGAATCGACAGTGGTGACCCTGTCCATGCAACCTATGCAGGGATCTATGGAGGCTATGATTATGGGTATATCTGCTATCTGCATACCTTTGAACATGGTCAGCCAGGACATGATGTTGCCGTAGGTGGGAACCCTAACCTTCCAGGAATCCAGCTCCATCTTCCCTGCCTTCAGCCTGACATAGTGGATGTCCTCGCCTCTCGGGGCTTCCACACGGGCGATGCCCTC
>JAFGLL010000031.1 GCA_016928095.1 Thermoplasmatota archaeon | reverse complement strand
TACGAAAAGCATGGAGCTGAACTTTATAATAAGTATAAAGAATATTATGGGTATGTATTTTATATTGGAAAGAAAATATAGAAGCCCAGCCAGCATCCGTGCTGACAGCTAACGAGGCGGAATTAACGGAAGATAAAACCACCTTTTAGCGAGATTCCCACATTCGGGGAAGGAGAAAATACAATTCATTTATCGATAAATTCTTCAAGTGTCCGGGGATCGGCCTGACCCCGACTACCAGTACTGGGTCCGATGAAAATACCGGAATGATGGGGATCAATTTACCGGTCCTTGAGACTCGATCTCTCCCCCACCCTCGGGAAGCTGTCCGGCATCTATGTTCTCCGGCGCAGTGCTGCTCTCATCTCCCACGATCCCCTCTCCTTCCTGGGGCTCCGCTTCCGGCTCCATCTCGATATTCTCCAGGTCGTCGGCAGCTTCTTTTATGGTATCCCTGAACTCCCTCTTACTTTCCATTTCGATCTGTTTCCTTATCTCCTTTTCCGATCTTCTTCTTGTTAGTATAAGGATCTGGAGGATGATTATCGCTAGGATACCTATTCCGAATCCTATGATAAGGGCAGTGGTGATCCATGAGATGCCTTCGTCGGCTTTGACAACCTCGATATCGAAGGTCATGGATGACACATCCTGACCATCGCTCAGGGAGACGGTGATACTGTGTTTTCCTATCTGGTCATCCGTCGGTCTCCATTGTACAGTTCCGGTGGATCCCGATACGATGATCCCGGCAGGTCCCTGCTCCAGGGCATATTGCAATCCCCCCGAGTCCTCCGGATCGCCATCGGTCCCTGTCAACCTGTAGTTCAGGTCACTCCCGCTCTTCACCCTCTGGTCCGGGACATCGTTGATACGGGGTACCTTGTTGATCCTGAAGGACAGGACACCGTCCTCATTGGTACCGAATGTACATTGATCGAATGGTATTATGGTCCAGTAATAGGTCTTTCCCTGTTCAAGTCCGGTGATGGTCAGAACAGTGCCTTCATTGTCCTTTCGATACAATGCTTCTGACATGAGACCCGAGACATATGATTCCGTCTCGTGAATGTAGATGTCGTAGGTCAGCGTCTCGTTCTCGGGATCCGTTCCCGTCCATTCAAGGACAAAATTCTGGGAAGGCACCTTTTCACCATCAATCGGACCTATCACAACGACAGTTGGCGACAGGGTCGGCCTCACGGTGATCTTGAACTCGTGCTTGTTGAAGAGCTCGCCATCACTGGCCCTTATGGTCACTTCCAGCTCGTAAGGGGCAGACTCGAACGGCCTGACAGATGCCAGCCATTCGAGCTCTCCGGTGTTCTGGTCGATCTCCATGTCGGTGGTGGGATCCGTGGTCAATGAGTATTCTATGAAACCACCCGGGTCCGGGTCGGTGGCGTTCACATCGAACCTGAACCACTGCCCGTGTGTGATCTCGAGGTTTTCCGGGACATCTACCCAATCGGGCATATCGTTGATGTTCTCGATGGAGAGAACGAACTCCCGGCTCGTGTTCGCACCGACCGGGTCCGACACTGTTATGTTGACGAAGAAATTACCCACATCGGACTTGCCTGGGGTTCCCTCCAGGACTCCGGTATCCGCCTTCATGGAGAGGAATGCCGCATCCGTTCTCAACGACCATGTCAGGGGTGAATCTCCATCAGGGTCATATGCTTCGTATTTTCGGTAGTAGTTCTGACCCTGCTTTCCGGTCTTGATATCCAGAGTTGTGATCTTTGGAGGGTCGTTGACGCCTATCACAACTATCTGGAAGTCGAGTGTGGCCATGCCGGAGTTTCCGTCCCCCACGATCAGGGAGATGTTCAATGTCCCGATATCGTCGTTCCTCGGAATACCGGAGAGCTCTCCGGTAAGGGCATCTATGGATAGCCATTTGTTCTTGGGTATCATGGACCAGCTCATTATTCCCTGACCGTCATCCGAACAGTTGTAGTCGACATGATATTCCCTCCCCTCCAAAGCATATGTGACCGGTGCGGTCGTGATGGTGGGAGGGGTGTTGATAACCTTTATCTGGAATTCATGCGAGTCCTTGTGGCCTTTTGTGTCATTGATACTGACAAGAACATCCCAGAGCCCCACATGATTGTTATTGGGGGTGCCGTAAAGTTCAAGGGTGTTCTCATCCCAGGTCAGCCATGATGCGGAATGGTCAACTTTCCAGGTAACAACCTCCTCGTATCCGAAATTCCAGTACGTGACATTGTACGGTTCATCCTCCTTGGTGTTTTTCACATCTATGAGCGGTCTGATCTGAACGGGTGTGTGGACCATGAACGTTTTCATGACCTCTTCGTTCCTGACGGAATATACAGTAATGTTCTCGAAGTACCGATAATCTCCCGGGATCCTGGTGGACCCCCGGTATATACCGGTGTTCAGACCTGTTTCATCGAGGAGGATAAGCTTCCGATGGGACACGTTCTTGTCGCTTGTGAAGTTGATGAAGGCATGATCGGCGATGATGGGGTTCGAATCGATGCCATTGACCTCCAGGTAAACAACATCGCCCAGATCGAACTTGTCCCCATCTGAAGTATAGGCCGGGTCCTTGAAACAGGCCAGTGAAGTCACCTGGAAAGGTCTGAAAGGATAGTCCACTATCAGATCCGCCTTCCTGGATGGGTCCTTCCAGGACGTGACCCGGACGATATCGAAATAGGTTGCGGCAAGTGGAATGACGAAGGACCCGTGGTATATCCCCGAATCGATCTCGGTCTCGAGCAGGACCAGTCGTTTCGGAGGGAATGCCCCGCTCATGAACGTGATATTGACCCGCGCTCCGGTCCTGATTGTCGAGTTCGCATCTGTACCTGCAAGCTCCACGTACACCTTCTGACCAAGATCGAAGCGGTCCTCTTCGATCATAAGGTCCTGGTCGCTGAAAAATCCAATGCTCTCGACGGTCAGCGGCTCAAGCCATGGAGTTATATCCATGGCCATCACGAATGCGTCGGTGGAGCCGCCATAAATGCTCTGGAATGCATTAAGGACGGGCAGATCGTGCGAGGTCGTGTATCCGGCCATCACCGCTTTTCCGTTCGGGTCGATCGCTATGTTCTCCATTATAGTGTCATTCGAGGAACCCCCGAAATATGTGGAGTATTCCAAAGAGCTCATGTCGGTTTCCATCATGGATATGAAACCGTCCTTGGATCCGGAGTTCGTTCTGTATTCGGCGTCAGGGGTCGTTTCCAGGTCGTTGGAATTCGTATAACCTGCTATCATGAGATTTCCAAATGGGTCAACTGCGATACATGCCACGGTGTCATATGAACTACCGCCTATGAAGGTCGAGGCCTCCAGTGCGGTCAGGTCATGTTTGAATTTGGTAGCATAACCTTCCGAGTAACCGTCGAAATCGGTCCTTAACGCATTTGCCGACAAGGGGAAATCACTGGAATACGTATCTCCGACCACGATGACGTTCTCTTCGTCGTCCATGGCCATGGAGATGACCTTTTCCGTGCTTGCACCTCCGTAGAAGGTCGAACAGACGATATCCGAAAGGTCGTCCTTCATCCTGGTCACGAAACAATCGGAATAACCGTTCATCGATTGAGAGTATGCACCGGAGGTTGTGGGATAGTCCGAGGAATAGGTGCTTCCCGTTACCACAATTTCGTTATTGGTCACCTCACAGAGATGGTAAACGTAGTCATAGTAAGAGGTACCACCGAGGAATGTTGAATGGAGCAAGGTTTTACCGGACTCATCGAACTTCGAGATGTACCCGTCGCTGGTCCCGGCCATGATGCTCATGAAAGCACCACTCGTGGAGGGAAAATCTGCGGAATAGGTATATCCGTAAACGAAGAACCCACCGTCCGAAGAACCCAGGATCCCGCGCGCGACATCATAGCTCCCTCCCCCGCCAAAGTAGGATGAGAACATCAGGTCCGAGCCGTCCGGCCTCAATTTGAGGAAGATCGAATCATAGGAACCGCCAATGGCATTGTCATAACAACCGGAGGTCGTGGGGAAATCGGAAGAGGCTGTTGTTCCGGACATCAGTATCCCGTCATCGACCGCGTCGACGAAATTATCGTAATACCCATCGTCTCCTGAACCTCCTATGAATGTCGAGAAGAACAGCTGCGAACAATCCCCATTGAACTTCGCAACAAAGTAGTCCTTGCTGCCTGCGTACGTGGTGTCGTAGGAGCCGACCTGGGTGGGGAAATCCGTCGATGAGGTGCAGCCGGCCATCACGACGTTACCCTCCCAGTCGATATCGACCGATAACCCTTGATCAGAACTGGAACCACCTAGATAAGTGGACCCTATCACCGGATCTATGACGACGTATCTATCGGTCTGGTAGGCTGAAAGCTCGAAGCCGAAGGTGTTATCCGAGACCTTCACGAACCTCGAACCGATCCTTTCCGAGGGTCGGTCCAGATAGAATACATCCAGCTTCTCATCCCTTAGGACACTGTTTTCGGTGTACACCATCATTGAACCATGATCATTTAATTCAATACCGTCCTGACCCTGGACCGTTATCCGAATATCTTCGACCGCAGCCCCAGGTGCCAGGATGAGGTCGTATTTCAGTTCTTCAGCGGTGAAGTGATACCTGAGGTCGACCCCTTCCCAAAGGTCATGATATGTTACCTCACGGAAGCTCCGGACGTTCGTCACCCACCTGCTCGGATCGTTGCCGATAAAGTAGTTGGTCGTATGGGTCATCCTATCGGTCCCAACGGGGGAACATGCCTCCCCGCCCTTGAAACTGTAGCTCAGGACATCCTCCGAAATGCGACCATCGTTCTCCGGTCGAGGTGCGGTCGGATCCATTTCTGAAGGGAGATCCTCTACATCGGGTCGGACCATGCCGTCGATAATATCGAAATAGACACATCCCTCTCCAAGAGCGATCCTGCCGAACGTGGTCTCGGCCATATACTCGATCCCTCCATCCCACTGCCCCTGGTTCTCCGTGAAAAATCCGGAAAGCCCGGTCTTGCTCATCGGCACCTCTCCGGATGCTATCGTCCCGGGGACCGGATCGTCATCCGAAAGCTCGATATTGTCCCTTGTATCGTGCTGGAATGCCATCCCCGAAAGGACAAGGGTGATGGCCAGCAGGATCATCTTCATCTCCACGATCATGTAAATCTCTCCCTGTAGATGGACACTCAAGCGGTGTTCATGTAGTGCTTCTAAAGCATAGAGCCCAAGCTGGTTAGGCTCCATCCGGTTATCACTCCGCACATTAATCTTGTTTCATACTTATATAACCTTTGTGACTGCCAGACCCTTTGACCGATAAGTGTTGGCCATGGAAATACAACTATTGGGTAATAAATGACCTCGGGTCCGGTCGATCAATTCGAGCCAGATCGATCCCCCACCCCTATGATTCTGATCGTGTCCCTATATCAGCTGGGTCTGGACCATTCCCTTTGCCATCACAAGCGAAGGGGCTCTCTCCTTGAGGTGGCGGTACAGCTTCTGGAACTCGGCCGCCTCCTCCCTTATGCATTCCTCGATCCTTTCGTAATCCCGGTCATAGTACATCTTGGGGATCATGTCACCGGAGAAGGATAGCTGACCGAACCTGTCCAGGCTCGCCCCTTTAAAGCTTCCCTTGTTCATCAAAACAAGTACGGGTTTGATGTCCAGGTAAGGTTTCGATCCCAGCAAGTGGAGCGGATCAGGGGCGTCGAGTCCGTGTATCCTTGTCCTTTCGACCAGGAAGGAATAGATGAAAGGTATGTTCAGGCCTATGGCAACGAAGGAGAATGGCCCCCCGCCCATGAACATCGGAAGAAATCTCTCAAGGATGTCCTTTTCCGAGGTTTCCCAGCCTTTAAGAATGTTCAGAGCCCCCTCTTCCCTGCCGCTGACCATTCCTAGTCTCTGATATTGTACGGAGATGATCTGGTCTTTCCTGGGGTCCAGACCAGTAGTTTCCATGTCAAGGTAATATTCAGGCATTGCACCCACCTCTCCTGGTGGGACCTTTTTGATATTTATAAAGGGTCCGCCCTCATTATCATCTGACCCTTTTCCATACATGGTAGGGTTTGATGGAGAAGAACATACCCGCTTCTTCGGCCTCTGCCTGGGTCGGAGGCTTGCCCTCTCTGAGCGAAGCGATCTCAGGGGCAGACGGCACCTTTTCGCCGAAAGGCATCGACCTGACGTAGACCTGCAGGTAGACCGTATGTCTCTGACAGAGCGGCACACGGGTGAAGAAACACCGGTTCACGGGTGTCCCACCACAGACCTTGCATGCATCCGCAGGTCCGGTATCACTTTCTCTTCCATCCTCTCCAGCGATCTGAAATCTGATCCCTGGTCCAGTCTCCTCTTTCCTCTCTTCCTTTACCGGTACTTCCTTTCTCTGATCAGGGATGGGAGGCGCCCATGGTTTCGGATCTTTCTTGATAGATGCCGGTCTGGACACCTCTCTGGGTCTGGATATGTCATCCTTCATCTTGACTATCTCGTATCCGCAGACCGGACAATGGACCTTGCTGTCCTTGAGGTTGGAACCGCATCTCGTGCAGTAGAGCATCTACTTACCTCCCCGACTCTTCTCTCTCTTCTGGTTCATCTTCAGCATGCGAAGGACCTCCTTGAGCATCTTCTTGTTCTCCTCCTCCAATTTCTCTATCCTCCTCAAGCTGCTCTTGAGCACTTCTTCATCATCGATCCTCTCTATCTCGTCAAGGATACCCAATCTATCACCTCACAAGCTTGCCTTTCTTGTGGCACTTGGGGCATTCAACGACGATAGGTCGGTCCATCGTCGTTATTGGGACAGGCCCCATGCAATGCGGACATTTGATGACCTTGTATATGATCTCCGTTTCCTCCTCAGGCTCTTCTTCCTGTTCCACTTCCGTTTTACCTTCGAGTTCCTCTTCGGGTTCTTCCGCGGTGTCCGCTTCGGGTTGCTCTGCAGGCTCATCCTCCGTTTCCTCCTCGGGCACTCCTACGGTTCCCTCCTCCGGTTCACCTTCAGGTTCCTCTTCGGGTTCTTCCCGGTCTTCCTCCTCAGGCTCTACTTCCTGTTCCTCTTCCTGACCCTCTTCGGGCTCATCTTCATTGAACATATCATCATCAAGATATGAATCCCCGGCCTGTGTGGTCGCTGTCTTGGGGGGTGACCTTACCTCCTTGACTACCATTTCCGGTTCGATCTCCTCTTCCGACGCCCCCTCTTCTTCGTCGCCACTGTCCTCTGTTCGTAACTCTTCGCCATCTATGAACAATTCCTCATCAAGGAAAGTTGACCTCTGGACCCTGGTCCTCACAACGATCTCCTCTTCCGGTTCCACTTCCGTTCCACCTTCGAGCTCCTCTTCGGGTTCTTCCGCGGTGTCCGCTTCGGGTTGCTCTGGAGGCTCCTCCTCAGGCTCCTCTTCCGGTTCCACTTCTGTTCCACCTTCGAGCTCTTCTTCGGGTTCTTCCCGTGTTTCCTCCTCGGGTTCCTCTTCTGTTTCCACTTCCGTTTCACCTTCGGGTGGGACCATCTCCTGGTCGACCATATCTTTGTAGATCCTGTTGGCAATGGGATTCTCGGGATCGATATCAAGAGCTCTCTCGAGATATTCCAGAGCCTCACCCTCCTCGCCCATGCTCATCAGGGTCAGTGTACCTTCCACATATCCCACGGGCATATCCGGACAGCATTCGATCACCCTTTCCGAGCATGCTCTGGATTTCTCGAAATGACCAAGTTTTCTCTCCAACCGGGCCATCATGACCCACGAGAGCGGATGGTCAGGATCATATTCCAGAGCGTTCTCGAAGCAATCCCTTGCAGGCTCCAGGTCGTTCATGCTTGCCAGTGCGACCCCTTTCCAGAACCATGCGATGGGAGAGGATGGGTCCATTTCCAGGGCCCTTCCCAGGAATTCAACTGCTCCTTCTTGGTCCCCTATCCTGTAAAGGGCTGCGCCCTTCTCGGCCAACAGGAATTCATTCTCCGGATCGACCTCGAGAGCCTCGTTCAGGACCTTGAGCCTGAGTTCGGGGGGAGATGTCTTGTAGTCTTTCCATCTGTAGCGGAAATATTCACGGGCCTCTATAAGTGACAGGGCTTCATCGGGTATCGGTAGATCCCCCTTGAACTGCTGAAGAATGGTCCTTTCTTCAATGGATACCCTTCCGTCCTCCCATGCTTTCCTGAGCGCGTTACGGTATGCGTTCAGGAGATTCCTGTCGATATCCTCCTCTCCGTCCACTCTATTTCACCTCCCATATCTTCCATGCTTCCTTGGCCGGTCTGCGTTGTTCGACGAGTTCCTTGAGCCAACCGTTGTCCTCCTGGACATCCTCTTCTGGTATCTCAGGAATGATGGTACGGCCCATAGAAAGAAACCGAGTATCATGATCAGGATCCCCATTGGGAAGAGCAAGATCCTGAGGTCCTTGTCAGTGACATTTTCACTGAGCGATGATACTATAACGAAAGCGGAACCAATTATCATAAGGATAATAGGAACCCTGTCCGAGCTAACAAGAACCTTCATGTCGATCCAACAACCTAGCAACGGACAATGGTTGGATGGCTAATAAATCTTTGTCAGATACCATTTTCAAAGCAGTACAAGGTCGAAGATCAACCAGGTTACAACCCCAAAGAGGGTTGACAGCCAGAGACCGTTGGAGACCCTCCCGGAGGACATGATGCCGCCTATGATCCCGTCACCGACAGCCTGAATGGCGGCTGCCGCAAAGAATAAAAGCTTCATCTGGGAAAAATCCACGCTTGTCGGATCGAACCCGCCGGGGCTTGCTCCTCCTGAAGACCCTGCTGAACTGTAGCTCTCGGATAGTTCCTCCATCCTGGGGACGAAGGTCGCGAACATGATGGCTATAACAACTATGAACACGAAGAACGCTATAGCGATGACATAGGTATACATCGACATCTCCGTAGTCCTCGTCCTCTTCATTATCTGAAGTTCTCGCGTGTCCTTGGCTGCCGCATCGATGACATTGGAGACATTGCCCCCCGCACTCGATGCTTCGTTGATCAGTGTCACCGCTCTTTTAACGAGAGGTGTGCTGACCCTCTCCGCGAACATGCTCAAGGCTTTGGATGCGGATACCCCCCACGAGACCTGCATTGCCATCTTCTCGATCTCGGGGGTCAGGAACCCGTAATCACCGCCAGAGGAGGTCTTGATAGCCTCATGAAGGGTCTGGCCAGCTCTCATGGATTCCGAAATGTCCCTGAGGAAATCTGACAATCTGTCCTCGATCTTATCGATCTTCTTCATCCTGCGGGTCTCGTAGAACGATATAGGCCCTGCACATGTGATGAAGGATAGAAGGAAGAAGCTGTGCCATCCTATGTGGACCTCGTCTTTGACCCAGAGGTCTGTAGTGTTCAAGGTCACACCGATCGGGACAACACCCTCCTTCATGTACATTCTCTGGTCGTTGGGGTTCGATGGATAATCGTTCTTGTATTCTTCCTTGACATGACTGAAGGGCCCGATGGGCATATCCATTATGGCAAGGGCCAGGAACAGGGTGCCGAAGAAGATGGCGATCGTATAGATGATGTATTTCTTTCTGACCTCCGGGTCAGCGCTCCTCCTGATCTCGGAATGGCCACTTCCCCCTCTGCTCTGTGAGATCATCTGTTTTCTGGCCTTGACCGGCTGCTCTGGAGGTTCGTCCATCAATCCTTCCCCCCCGTATCGTAGATCAGGTATCCGAACACGAACTGCGCCACGGGAATGAGACCGAATATGGTCGCGCTGAGGAGAGTGTCGCCCCCCTGCTGCCCCATCATGGCCATGGTGGACATCATTATGATCAGGAAAAGCGGTGCTGCGACGACAACGGTCACGAAGCTCTCTGCCATAACACCCAATGTTTGCAGGTCCTTTTCCTGAAGTAACCGGTTCTCTTTCATGAACTGCTCCGATTTTGCCATGAAATATAATTTCAAGGATCCCCCGGAACTTGCTGTCGTGATTATTCCCTGCAGGAAATCCTGGAACTTCTCCGAGGGCGACCGGGCAATGGCCTTTTGGAGAACCTTCATCAGGTCCTTTCCAAAGAAATCGATATCCCTTGCTATCTTCTCGGATTCGATCTTGATCTCCCCGTAGATGTCCTGCTGGGCAAGACCTCTGAATATTGCAGAGGGAGTCACATCGGCCGATGCCATGGCGGCCATGTAATTGGTTGCATAGGAGATGTTCCGGTCTATGTTCTTCTTTCTCTCCGAGACGGTATTGCTCGGCAACCATCCTGCGATCATATAGGTGAATGCCAAGAAGAGGACAGGGGCCAGGATCCATATCATAAGTTTGATCGGAAGCTGGGCACCAATTGAATCCAGAATGGTCAGGTTCAGGAAGGTCGAAAGCAGTAAACCTATGAAGAAGGCTATGATCGAGGAGCCGAATATCCCCCCATAGAAGACCTCGCCTCTCAGGTTATTGTTGGCCTTTTCAAGGACGATATCGATATCAGGATTGCTGTCATACATCTTCCTCCCGATCTTTGATACTATCGGGACTGACATCCAGAACTTGTAATAGGGGGACAATGACAATTACACACCTCCCTGGGGGTGATCTACCGGCTCCCTGGGTGTTATTGGGGGGAGGTTTGGTGTAACCGGTTGAGGTAAAGATGCCATGCTGGAAGGTGGAAGTTTTTCGCGATGAAGCTCATCGAATATATGCATACCTTTCTTGATATCGACCTTAAAGTTCTCGCGTAATATCTTGATGACCTTATCCGAATTCTCATAATACTCCGCCACGATGGTGCTGACATCCTTGAACATACGGATATCATTTCTAACCATCCATTCTATTATCTCGGCTCGTTTGTTGAGTTCCGTGACGACCTCATCACGGGTCATATCTTCCATGTCCATGATCTTCTCGTAAAGGTTGGAGTGTCCTCCGAAAATAAAATTGTCCCCTGCTGGCTCCCATTTATAGACCCTGTTGGTGATGATCTCAAGGCTAGTGGGTTCTATACCCACGATCTCGACGAGCTCTGTTACCCTTCTAACCCTCATCCCTTTCACCCTGAGCTGGTTATGGATGGCGACCAGATTGAGGGCCTGGATGAGCACCCTTGGAATGGAGATAGGGGGATTCTCAAGCCTGTAAACAATGGATTTTACCGAATCCGCATGCATGGTGGAATATGTGATATGACCTGTGGCCATGGCCTGGAACATGGTCATGGTCTCTTTACCCCTGACCTCCCCTACAAGAACATATTCGGGTCTCTGTCTGAGTGCGGCTCTAAGGAGCTGATACATGTCGATATCCGTTTCTCTGCCCCCCTCTGCGGACCCCCTGGTGAGTCCTGCTATCCAGTTCTGGTGGGGAAGATTGACCTCTCTCGTATCCTCGATCGATATTATCTTTGCTGAAGGGGGAATGAAGATGGAGATAGCGTTCATGGTCGCTGTCTTGCCGGAGGCGGTGCCACCGGCGAATATCACAGAATCGCCGTATTGGACGGCCATCCACAGGTGGGCGGCCATTTCTGAGGAGATGGTTCCGAACTTAACAAGGTCCGTGATGGTGAGGGGATCCTCCTTGAACTTCCTGATCGTAAAGCTTGAGCCTCTGGTGGTGACCTCCCTACCAAAGGTCGCGTTCAATCTGTGGCCTTCCGGAAGTGTGGCATCCAGGATGGGATCCGCAACCGAAATGCTCTTACCGGCCCTCTGGGACAGTGATACAACGAATCCCTCGAGCTCCTCGTCAGTGTCGAATTTGATGGTCGTGCGTATGGACCCGAAATTCCGGTGATACACGAAGATCGGTATGTTCGTCCCGTCGCACGATACGTCCTCTACCCCGATGTCCAACATTATGGATTGGATCTTACCGTACCCGATGTATTCTCTTTTAATGTAATACAGGATCGGGTCAAGGAATTCGTCGTTGATCGTTCCTATGGACCGGGAATAATCCTTCAGAACGACCTTGACCTCAGCCTCCAGGAACTTTTCCTTCTCCTTCAGGTTCTCCATGGCCTTTCTGTCATATTTCAGTGATTTGTTGAACGTCCCTATGATGAAATCATAGACCTCTTTCTGTCTGGGTGCCAGCTTGGGTTCGACGGGATGATAGATGTATTCGTTCGTTTCCTTCTCAAGATAGATCTCCACCTTTACATACCTGGACCCAAGGTCCAGGGTGTCTATCTTCTCCAGACCATCAGGGAGGGCGCTGTGCTCAAGTTGTTCGGGACGGGGTACCTTGTATATATTGACCTCCCGTTGTGGCCTTTTAAAAAGACCTATGATGGAATCCGTGACCTTTTTCATCGTCCCCTGATCTTCATTTTTATCTTCAACGGTCTCTCCGTTCTCAGATGGTGGAGGCGAGGTTAGAAAAGATGGTTTGGAGCCTTCCCCCGAAACAGGGGGAACAGGTTTGGAGCTTGGGTCACTGTTATCGGTCGGACCTAGCACTGGGGGTGATGAAATGCGTGAGATGCTTCCTGTCCCATCCCGTGCGACAGATGGATCCCCTTTTCCGCTGTCACTCCGGGGGACATCCTTTTTCTGAGACCCTGTCAAAATGTACCCCCTTGGTCGTCCAAACTCCATTTTTACACTATTTTGAATACCATTAAATCGCTGATATTACGTTACCAGGAGAGTGATATATAAGGGTTTTTATATTAATGGTCGGCCAGGGAAATCCCTGGGATACATCCAGTAATGAGAAATGAACGGGTGATCGTTTGACAGGCAAGGTAACATTTCCAAAGATACCAAAAGGATGTTTCGTGCATCCTACGGCTCTGGTAATGGGGAAGGTCGAGATATCAAGGGACTGTTCCATATGGCCCTATGCAGTTCTCCGTGGTGATGAGGAGAAAATAAGGATCTCTGAAAGGACCAATCTCCAAGACGGTGTGATAATCCATACGGACGAGGGTTTCCCGGTATCGATAGGAAAGGATGTAACGGTCGGTCATGGTGCGATCCTCCATGGATGTACCGTTGGGGACCGCTGCATCATCGGTATAAGGTCCACGGTCCTGAACGGGGCAGTTATCGGTGATGGATGCATCATTGCCGCAGGCGCTGTCATTATACCCGGGACCGTGGTCCCAAAGAACAGTATGGTCGTAGGCATCCCTGGTAAGGTCAAAAGGGAAGACCCCGCGATCTCAGATGAGGCACTGAACAATTCCAGGATATATGTTGAACTTGCCAGAAGACACCTGAAAGGTGAGTTCACCACCTATTCTCAATGATCCTGTTCAGGTCCAGGGTCGACCACCCAGGCCAGACCGAAGGGAGACACCCCCCAGGAAAGGTAGGACGAGATGAGAGCGATCCACCGTGCCGATCCTATCCCGTATCTTTTCCACAGCAGAAAGGCCGCTGCATCCAGCAAGGGAGTGGCCATCAAGACCAGGGAGAATATACCAATACCTCCCCCTGCTACCAGCATCACCCCGAACAGCAAGGATAGGATGGAATGCAATACCAGCAAATATACAGGCCTCGGTCTGCTACGAAGGATCATTTTGGAGAACCAGCCATGGCATCTACCTACCCATTCTCCAAGGAACAGTCCCCCCAACACCAGTGAGGTCACGAATATCAGCATCATCATGGTCGGCAGATCTTGCCCAACGGTCTCCCAGAAGATATCGGAATAATCGAATAGAAAATGCATGGCAATGGATGCATGGAGCCCGACCTTCACGAACAGATAACCGTAGATCAGGCCGTGAACGAAGGTCGGAACGACCTTCCACGGACCCCACCCCAAATGGGCGAGACCGAAAAGGGTGGCTGATAGAAGGATGAACAACACCTCCCCGTAACCGAAATTTCCGGTCCCTCCGATAAGCTGCTTCCATTGGATCCCCCTCCTCCCCATTATCGAGTGATATATCAGCATGGGTATCCCTATGATGATCAACCTGCCCGAGACCTCCTCCCAAACGGAGGCATCTGCCAGGAGGAACATCCTGATCCATATGGGGGTTTCCTGCGAGAGGATGCTGAGACCCGGGGTTGGCTGCTCGAAGATGTCGAACATCCAGTATACAGCATAGAAAAAGAACATTGCGCCAAGGAAGGCCTTTGCTGTGATCGTAAGGTCGTTCTTTCCATGCATCAACCATACGATACCGGCCTCCTTTGATCTTCTGGCCTCCTTGCTCCAAAGGGGTTCCAAAGTTCTGTAGAATAGCAACCCAACGGACAACAGACACACGGCTGATATCAGAAAGAACCAAACGACGGCCCCCCAACCGATGATCGGGAACGGGAGCGTAAGGAACAAACCTGGCATTGGCAGGATCAAGGACACCCAGTTGGCAAATCGAAGGGAGTTCTCCGATCGGATGGAGATACCCCCTCCCGAAAGGTAATCCTCCGGTCCCGATCGATATCTGAATACATGCTCGAAGAACTCATCGGTCTCGATCGTCGGGGTGATGTTCTTCCCCTGGACCTCCACAGTTGGTGTTGTAGAAAAGTCCTTGCGGTTGAAATCGGCCCAGTCTGCCGAGAGGAAGATCTCCAACACCGGAGGTATGCCTTCGTTATAGGATCCCAGCATGAACGGGTCAGGTACCATTTCGAACCCCGGTGACCGGTCCGCTGCAAGCGTGATGTTGGAACCGAAGCCCGGACCTTGCAGGAATGGACCATGGAGATCGATCCTCAGGACAGGGTCTCCTTTCATTGAGGTCGGAGCCTTGAACACGGTCCTGTAACGACCCTCGCTCCTGAGAGGCAACCAGTATGTGCTATCACCTAACATGATGGAAAGCGGGGGGTGGACCAGGAACTCACCCATTTCAACCTCAAGGTCATCTCCCTCGACATCAATGTCGCTGATATCGATGACCATTTCGTAGTAGGCCCCCTGATACAGTTCGATCCCCTCACCACTGACGATATTCTTCGGACCTTCATCGACCTGATCATATAGCTCGTCGGTACCTGAAAGTGCGCGGGATATCGAAACCGCATCCCACAATTGTCCGCTTTCGATAGAACCAGACCTCCAGCAGAGGTAGGACCATCTCGATGATGTGGAATTCCCCCAAACGCGAACAATATCGAAAGTGTTCCATCCAACGTGTATGATCTCGGGGTCCTCCAATGCCCACCTTCTCTCTGAAAGGAAGACCAGGTCCGATGTTCCACCATGATCTGTTTCCACATGGAAGTCCTCGATCATTTCTTCATTGATACCATTACTTGCAAAGGTCAGCTGATCTGAAGGGTAGTATGAAGATAACAGTGAGCCTAAAGCAAGATCCTCATATAACACAGGAGAAGGGTGCAAACTGGGGTTGTCCACGACGTCGATATACCACGGACCGAACCATATTAGCGAACCGTTGCTGTCCGGAACATCCGGCCAGTTTTCACCGTAAAGGTGACCGGGGAGCCGAGGTCTGAGGTATACATGGTAGGTTCCAGTGTCCTTCAATCCCGCATATCTGGTATACAGGACATGAATGTTATCATTGGAGATCGCAGGAAGCAGGCCTGATGTGAAATATCTGGTCCCGTTCATAAGAACGACCTCATATGGGACCGATGGTAGGAGGTCTCCCTGAAAATGGACGGATACATCGAAAGGGTCACACGCAGGAACGGATGAAGGCATTCGGAGTTCCAGCTCATCCTGTCGCAGAGGCATATATGGAAGTTCGAAACTGCCGGTCAATGATGAAAGGTACTCTTTTGGAACGTTATCTATGATATATGGCAGGGAAATGATGATGGCTGCGCAGTTGGATATCAGGACCGTGCCAATTAGCATCATTGCCCATGATATCGGGAAAATACCTTTACCCCAGTTGATAACACCATGATCGGACCCGTCCCTGACCAAGCTACCACTCCAATTCCAGCCGGTGTACGGCATCAGCGTTCATAAAGGATTCCACCATGCACCCAAATGGTTATATTGGATCCGACCCTTGATGCAAGGATTATTGTACCCGGAACATGGAGATGACATTTATTAAAGAAGAACATGAACTGATGAAAGTTGATATCTGGGGTTCATTCGACCCGAGACTGGCAGCCTGGTTCAGGGATAACATCGGTGATCCGACCCCGACCCAGGTCATGGTATGGACGTATTTGAAGGAGGGTAGAGATGTCCTTGTTGTCTCCCCTACCGGAAGCGGGAAGACCCTGGCCGCTGTCCTTCCTGCACTGGACCCAATTCTGAAAGGGGTCATCGATAGGTCGAAGACGGCTATCCTTTACATATCACCCATGAAGGCACTTGGAGCTGACGTACTCAAGACACTGACCAACCTTTCCGAAGGACTCGGTGGGATCGAAGGAAGGAAGGTCAGGAAATGGGGTCGGGGCAGAAAGAGGACGGGAGACCCTCCCTCTGATGCCAACCTGCAGATAGGGATCCGGACCGGCGACGTTCCGCAGTCCGAGAGGAGAAGGATGCTCCTGGACCCTCCCGATCTGATGGTGACAACACCAGAGAACCTGCTTCTGATGCTATGTTCGAAAGCAAGGGAAACGCTGGATACGGTCGGGTGGGTGATCATTGACGAGGTCCACGAGATGGTCCCATCCAAAAGGGGTTCTCTCCTGGCCCTTACCCTTGAATTGCTTTCAGATACCGTGTTCAGGAAAACGGGCAGGGAACCGGTCAGGATCGGGCTCTCCGCGACCGTGAGACCGGAAGGAACAGCGGCAAAATACCTTGGAGGCATGGGATCCAACGGTAGAACCAGACCCGTGAAGATCATCAAAGAGGATTCTGTCAAGGAAATGGTGATCGAGTTCAGGACCTTGATAGGGGACATGCGGGAGGAGATCGTTCATCGGGACCTGGTCCTGGATGAGATCGATGGTATGCTGAGGGAGAACGAAGGGCCCCTTGTAGTATTTCATAATACGAGAAGAGCGGCCGAGGAGATGGCATATTCCCTGATACGGAGAGGGTTCGATGATGTGATGCCACACCATGGCTCCCTGGGAGCAGATGTAAGAAGAAGTGCCGAAGAGGGTCTCAAGAACGGTGATCTGAGAGCTATCATCTCATCAACGTCTCTTGAGCTTGGGATCGATATCGGAGAGGTAGATCGGGTGTGCCAGATATCATCTCCGAAGGACCCTTCGAGATTGTTGCAGAGGTTCGGCAGGTCCGGTCATGGGCTTGGCAGGACCTCTCACGGTCTGATATATCCGGAGGATGGGGTCGATCTCCTCGAAGCTCTGGCGGTTTCGATGGCAGCCACAAAGGGAAAATTGGAGAGATTGAGGTCTCCGGTGGAGCCATTGGATGTACTGGCACAGTTCGCTATCGGGATGTCGCTGGCCCATGATGGAACGACGGAAGATGGATTGTGGAGGATCAGCAGGAAGGCCTATCCCTTCAGATCCCTTAAAAAGACCTCTTTACATGAGCTCCTTGAACTCCTGACCCACAGGCTTCCGGGACCCGATCAACCATCGGCCAGGCTCTGGTTTGATGAGGAGAAAGTAGCATATCTTCCGAGACGGAACACTGGCCAGGCATTCTATCTGAATTGTGGGACCATTCCCAAGGAGACATCGTATAGAGTGCTTGATGAGAGGACGAAAAAGGTCATTGGTGATCTCTCCAGGGATTTCGGGGAGACCCTTTACGAACGGGATGTCATCCTTCTGGGTTCCAAACCCTGCAGGATCACTGGCTTCTCGGGAACCAAGATATTGGTTCATGAAGAACCCGAAGCACAGCCCACGGTCCCGTCCTGGTCAGGGGAGGTCATGCCAAGGGCCCAGACCGTAACGACAGAGCTGATGAGGCTATATTCAAAGGGGTGTGATCGGAGGGGCCATCGCTCAAGCGGGATCAGGTTCCATCTTGATGAGAATGGGAGGTCCATATGCCGATCTGTAATCAGGGAATTGACAGAGATGGGACTGCTCCCGACCCCGCAAAGGATCCCGGTCGAGTTCAAGAGATTGAAAGGAAGCAGAAGATTGTACATATTCTTGCTACCCCGGGGGAGGAAGGTCACCGAGATGATGGGGCGGGTCTTGGTCTATGGTCTGAGGAGATCCATCGGAGCTTTGGTCGAGTATACCGCGACAGATGACGGGTTCGCGGTGATCACCCCGAAGCAGCTTACGAGGTCCGAGATCATTTCCGCACTCGACGGAGGGGATCTCGAGAATGTGGCAAAGGGGCTCATTCTAACCTCCTCGATCTTCAGGTCCAGGTTCACACATTGTATGAACAAATCACTTCTGGTCCTGTCCAGGTTCAGGGGGAGGGATACGGGTGCGATGTATAAAAGGAACCGAGTGGAGAAGCTGCTCGGGCTGGTGATGGATTCATGGTACAGCGAAAAGGGGTGGGGAGGAGCGAAGGGTCCGCTCAGAGGGCTTATTGCACTCGCCGAGGAAGCGTTGAAGGAGATATACACGGAAAGGATCGATATCAAAACGTGTAAAAATATAGTATATGGGGCCCGGAGAGGTACGATCTCCGTGGACCTTGTGGAGATGCGGGAAGGTCCAAGCATTCTGGGAATGTCGATCATCGGTTCATGGAAGGGTAGGGTAAAGGGCATAGGGGAGAGAACGGACAAGGTCGAGGGGGCCCCCGGAGAACGGCTCGATCAGAAGGCGCCGATCCAATTCATCCCCCCCTTGGATGATGAAGCCCCTTCTGAAATAGACCGTATGAGGGTTGCGAGGGCAGTTTCCTCTTGCAGGGAGAGATATGACCGTGGAAAGAGTGGGGTGACAGGAACCGAAGGAAATGATGGACGGGAAACGGATATGGTCCTGTCCTTGGGGGGTTCCGCATTCGGTCCTGAGGCCAAGGAACGGATACCCTTGGTGCCGTTCGATACAAGGGCCATTCCGGGGTTTCGCAGATACAGGATGTCCCCCCGGCCAGGGAACCTTGGGAGCGTCATCCGATGGGTCCCTTTCTTCACTCATCCCATAGAGATCGTTCAAAGATCGGAGAACATCAGCTTTAATGATATCAGGTCGTCAATGAAGTCCGGAAGGATCCTACCTGTCAGGATCGCGGGGGGTGACAGATCGAGCGACAGGAGGTGGGCCATGACGTTCCGGTCCATGACCGATGATGGGTCCGGGGAGCTTTTCGAGGATCTGAGGTCCGAAGGGGCGTCATCCCTCTCGAGGAGCGAACTGAGGCAGAAACTGGGATCGACGGGTAATGACCTGACATCATTCCTGAACGAAGCAATGGAAAGGAAGGTCATGGGCAGGTTTCCGACACCAGCAAGGGACATGATAGGGGACGCTCGATCGGACTTCATACCCATACCCTGCGAGGACATGTCCTGCACGGGAGGGAAGAACGGGTTATCCGGTCTGGAAAGGTTCCTTCGGTTCTTCGGACCTTTCGAGATGGACGAGCTCATCTTCCTTTTCGGTCCTGATGTGATGGGAAGGATCTCGGTCGGTATCGAAAAAGGAATTATCAGGTACGGTATGGGAAGCCCCGGACCTCTATCAGAGAGACCGGAAGGGTCGGGGATCGATGAGGGGCTGTGGGTATGGAGCCCCAGGGGTCATAAGGATGTGATATCCTGGACGAAGAGCTGGATCGAGACCCCTGGTTTGATCCGGCTTCAGACATCAACGGACCCATCCACACTTCTCACCGGGAAATGGAGGGTATGGGTGGAAGATCAACGCATCAGAGGGGGATCGACGGTCATCGTCCTGGCCTTCAAGGGTGAGGAGATGATCGGACGTGCCACTGTCGTAGAGACCCTGGACCTTGTCAGGGTCTCCGACCTGGAGGTCGACGATTTCGACACGATCGTTGATATCTCCAGGGCTCTGATCGAGTTTCTTAAGGGTTATGAAAGACTCGGTTTCAGGGCCTTCCTGGTCGAGAGGATCATGGGTATATCGGCCGGTGATGCCGCAAGGGGTGGTGTGGACGTCTTTTTGGAGAACGGCTATCAGGCCGAGAACACACCGATAGGTATGGTACTGATAAAAGGGGCGGAGGCTATCCGGGGGATCTCTAGAGAGGACATATTATACCAGATGTTCAGAGCCCAGGGGATGATCGAAGAGAGCCACTGGTCGCATCCTCTGGAGGTCATATCAAAACTTGGGTCTGTCGTCGACCGATGGGAGATACTGAGCCGAATGGGTTCTTCAAGGTATCGTCATCTCTCCTTGACCGACCCGCAGGCCATCGCTGATATGAACATCGTTGAATGGGAAAGAAGTACAGGGAATAGTACATGTCGGGGAGATGGTCATGATTGGTCGGAAATACTGACATCCAGGTGGATGGGATTATCGGACATGAAGGACCTGGCAAAGAGGCATTCTCTTGTGCGCGGAATGATGGACCAACCCTACCCGGTTTGGTCCCTTGAAAAGGAGTTCGAGCGTTATCCACCCCCATCCAAGGGACGTTTAAGGGCTATAGGTCCGGAGCTGCAGTCATTACTGTCCAGTACCTCGGGGATGGGTCCTTCAGATATGACCGCGTTCATCCGGTCCAGGGATGGTGAGAAAGAGGCCGAGGAGCTTTTAAGACATGGTCTCATGGTCGAAGGACCATGGGGCGAGGTCAGGAACGATATCATCAAGTTCCCGGGAAGAAAGCGTGGTAAAGCGGGACCGAGGTCTCCCTCAAGAGGGCTGGCCCAGTGCAATTGGATAAAGAGGAATGCAACACGGTTATCCCTTTTCACGCTTGAAGACCTCCTCAATTACTCACCAGGTCTTGAGGACCCCGGCAAGGTCCGTTCCGTATTGAACGATATTGTCGGCAGGCACCTGAAGAGGTACATCACCGTCAGTTCCGGTTATCGAGTTATCTACTCGACCATTCGTGACCTGACGGACCTGCCAAAATATAGCCCAGATCGGAATTTGTCAGGCGAGCTGATCATGATCTCGCCGAAAGATAGGATGGCACGGGTGGTGATGAACGATATCAAGGGCACCATAGCCAGGGGTCACGGTTTCTCGATATTCGCGGGTGGAAGGCCTGTCGCACTTGTATCCCTGCAGAAATTACACAGACCCGTGAAGAACACAGGGTTCGGAGAAAAGACCCACGGCTCATCATCATTGGAATACTGGACAGTGAAAAAGGCGTGGATGGACCTGGGTTACAGGAGAAAGGATATGTTCAAGGTGATAAGAAAGGCATTCTACGATCTCGGTTGTCAGTTGATCACGGACGATGAGAAGCTTAGGATCGAATCGCTATATCGCGATGTCGAGAAAGGTGTGGAATGATAAGCGCCAAGGATGCTGGCTTACCCGTAATCCCGAAAGCCTTAATACGTACATTAATAATATGGTTGCCCAACACTGCTAACCCTCAGGGCGACGTTGAATTGTGCCAAAGGAGCATGACCCCCATTGCACATGCAATCGAAATCCTTATAATATGCCCGTCGGTTAGTTAGTCCAGCAAGAAGGTGGTATACATGCAACCTGGCGATGTGAAGAGAACCTTCGCTGTATCGATAGTACTGATACTGGCCTTTTCAGGGTTCATTGGATTGACCGCGGCTCTGAACCCCCTGAAGGGTGACGACTGGGAGTATGACCCCGATGGGGACCGGCTGACGAACCTTGACGAGTTCCATGCAGGTTCC